>NZ_JBVJCD010000072.1:0-27255 GCF_055588985.1 Streptomyces sp. NPDC041970 | reverse complement strand
TCCCCCCCCCCCCCCCCCCCCCCCCCCCCCCCCCCCCCCCCCCCCCCCCCCCCCCCCCCCCCCCCCCCCCCCCCCCCGGGCCCCCGCCGTGCGGGCCGCGGGCCGTGTCCGCCGCACCGAGCCGGATCGGTCGCATCGTCCGGAAACAGCGACGGCTCACGGGGTACGCCGTACCGTTGCTGGACGTGACCACCCTCTCGACCGGGTTCGCGCGGACCCGCCACTGGCTCCGGGACCACCCCCTCGCGTTCGACGCGACCCTCGCCCTGATCCTCCTCGCCTCGATGATCTGCGGCTCGTTCGCCGACCCCCGCACCGGTCACGCGCCGACCTTCGGCACCCGCACCCCCGAACCCTTCAGCGTCCTCCTCATGGTGCTCGCCGCCGTCGCCCTCGTCCTGCGCCGGCGCCGCCCGATGGCGGTGCTCGCCGCCACCGGCGCCCTCGCGGCCGTCGAGTTCGTCCTGATGGACCCCCCGGCCCCGGTCGTCATGAGCACCGTCATCGCGCTCTACACCGTCGCCTCGCGCACCGACCGCCCCACCACCTGGCGGGTCGGGCTGCTGACCATGGGGGCGCTGACCGTGGTCGCCATGGTCTTCGGCTCCACGCCCTGGTACAGCCAGGAGAACCTGGGCGTCTTCGCCTGGACCGGGATGGCCGGCGCCGCCGGGGACGCCGTACGCAGCAGGCGCGCGTTCGTCGACGCCATCAGGGAGCGCGCGGAGCGGGCCGAGCGCACCCGCGAGGAGGAGGCCCGCCGCCGCGTCGCCGAGGAGCGGCTGCGGATCGCGCGGGACCTCCACGACGTCGTCGCCCACCACATCGCCCTGGTCAACGTGCAGGCCGGGGTCGCCGCCCACCTCATGGACCGGCGCCCGGACCAGGCCAAGGAAGCCCTCGCCCACGTCCGCGACGCCAGCCGCTCCGCACTCAACGAACTCCGGGTCACCGTGGGGCTGCTGCGCCAGCAGGGCGAACCCGCGGCCCCCACCGAACCGGCCCCCGGACTCGCCGTCCTCCACGAGCTGGTGGACACCTTCCGCCACGCCGGACTCCCCGTCGAGGTGGCCTGCGACGCCGAGGAGGCCCGGCTGCCCGCCGCCGTCGACCTGGCCGCCTACCGGGTCGTCCAGGAGGCCCTGACCAACGTGCGCAAGCACGCGGGCGGCGGGTCCAGGGCCGAGGTGAGCGTGGTCCGGGTCGGGGCCACCGCGGAGATCACCGTCCTCGACGACGGCCGGGGCGGCGCGGCCGCCCGCCCCGACGGCGGCCCGGACGGCGGCGGCCACGGCCTGGTCGGTATGCGCGAACGCGTCACCGCCCTCGGCGGATCCCTCACCGCGGGACCTCGGTACGGCGGCGGGTTCCGGGTCCATGCGATCCTGCCGGTCGAGGCCCGCACGGGCGAACCGGAGCTGCCGGAGACGGCGGGCGGGACGGGGAGACGCCGATGACGCGAGCGACACCGACACCGGCACGGACGCCGAAGCCGGCGCGGGAGCGGCGACCGCTCGCCGAGCCCCCGCCGCAGCCGACCGGGCCCATCCGGGTGCTGCTCGCCGACGACCAGGCGCTCCTGCGCAGCGCGTTCCGGGTCCTGGTGGACTCCGAGCCGGACATGGAGGTCGTCGGGGAGGCGGCGGACGGGGCGCAGGCCGTCGAACTGGCCCGCGCGACCGGCGCGGACGTGGTGCTCATGGACATCCGGATGCCCGGCACGGACGGGCTCGCCGCCACCCGCGCGATCAGCGCCGACCCCGAGCTGTCCGGCGTACGGGTGGTCATGCTCACCACCTTCGAGGTCGACGAGTACGTGGTCCAGTCGCTGCGCGCCGGAGCCTCCGGCTTCCTCGGCAAGGGAGCGGAGCCGGAGGAGCTGCTCAACGCCATCCGGATCGCCGCGGCGGGCGAGGCGCTGCTCTCCCCGGCGGCGACCAAGGGGCTCATCGCCACCTTCCTGGCCCAGGGCGGGAGTTCGGGCGAGGGACCGGACAGCGCGGCGTACGAGCGACGGCTCGGCGCGCTCACCGGCCGGGAGCGCGAGGTCCTGGTCCTGGTCGCGGGCGGCCGCTCGAACGACGAGATCGCCGAACGCCTCGCGGTCAGCCCCCTCACCGTCAAGACCCATGTGAACCGGGCGATGGCGAAGGTCGGGGCCCGCGACCGCGCCCAACTGGTCGTGATCGCCTACGAATCCGGCCTGGTGCGCCCCCGGGCGGAGTGACCGGGAGGAGTACGGCGTACACAGGCGTACTCCACCTGCGGTACGGGCGGCGCGAGAAAACAACCCGAGGGGCGACGTTTCCGCGCCGCGGCCGGGAGAGGGTCGGGAGTGGACTGAGGGAGTGGCGTCCACCGTGCCCACCCCTTCGCGCCCCTTAGCCGCACGCCACAGAAGAGAGACCCCACCCATGTCCTGGCTGTCCAGATTCAGCCTCGCGCAGAGGGCCCTGATCGGGCTGATCTCGATCGTCGCGCTCGTCTTCGGCGCGATAGCGATCCCGCAGCTCAAGCAGCAGTTGCTGCCCACCATCGAACTGCCGATGGTCTCGGTGCTGGCGCCCTACCAGGGTGCGTCCCCCGACGTGGTCGAGAAGCAGGTCGTCGAGCCGCTGGAGAACGCCATCAAGGCGGTCGACGGCGTGGAGGGCATCACCTCGACCGCCTCCGAGGGCAACGCGGTGATCATGGCGTCCTTCGACTTCGGGGACGAGGGCACCAAGCAGCTCGTCGCCGACATCCAGCAGGCGGTGAACCGGGCCCGCGCCCAACTGCCCGAGGACGTCGACCCGCAGGTCATCGCCGGCTCCACCGACGACATCCCCACCGTCGTCCTCGCGGTCGCCTCCGACAAGGACCAGCAGGCGCTGGCCGACCAGCTCGACCGCACGGTCGTCCCGGCCCTCCAGGACGTCGAGGGCGTCGGCCAGGTCACGGTGGACGGGGTCCGGGACCTCCAGGTCTCCGTCGTGCCCGACGACGGGAAGCTCGCCGCCGCCGGTCTGAACGCGGGCTCGCTCGCCCAAGCCCTCCAGGCGGGCGGCGCCACCCTGCCGGCCGGCGCGTTCTCGGAGTCCGGCAAGAGCCGCACCATCCAGGTCGGCGGCGGCTACACCTCCCTGCGGCAGATCGAGGACCTCCGGGTCGTCGCCAAGGACCCCGCGGGCGGCAAGCCGGGTAAGCCGGTCCGCCTCGGCGACGTGGCCGAGGTGCGGCAGGAGCCGTCCGCGCCCGTCTCCCTCACCCGCACCAACGGCAAGCCGAGCCTGGCCGTCATGGTGACGATGGACAAGGACGGCAGCGCCGTCGCCATCTCGGACGCCGTCCAGGACAAGCTGCCCGGCCTGCGCCAGGACCTGGGCGACGGCGCCGAGCTGACCGTCGTGTCCGACCAGGGACCCGCCGTCTCCAAGTCGATCTCGGGGCTGACCACCGAAGGCGCGCTCGGCCTGGTCTTCGCGGTCGTGGTGATCCTGGTCTTCCTCGCGTCGATCCGCTCCACGCTGGTCACCGCGGTCTCCATCCCGCTCTCCGTGGTCCTCGCGCTGATCGTGCTCTGGACGCGCGACCTGTCGCTGAACATGCTCACCCTCGGGGCGCTGACCATCGCCATCGGCCGGGTCGTCGACGACTCGATCGTCGTCCTGGAGAACATCAAGCGCCACCTCGGCTACGGCGAGGAGCGCCACGCGGCGATCGTCACCGCGGTCAAGGAGGTGGCCGGAGCGGTCACCTCCGCCACCCTGACCACCGTCGCCGTCTTCCTGCCCGTCGGCCTGGTCGGCGGCATGGTCGGCCAGCTCTTCGGGTCCTTCTCGCTGACCGTCACCGCGGCCCTGCTGGCCTCGCTGCTGGTCTCGCTCACCGTCGTCCCCGTGCTGTCGTACTGGTTCCTGCGGGCGCCCAAGGGCACCCCCGAGGACGCGGCGGAGGCCCGCCGCCTGGCCGAGGAGAAGGAAGCCGCCAGCAAGCTCCAGCGGATCTACGTCCCGGTGCTGCGCTTCGCGACCCGCCGCCGGATCACCAGCCTCCTCATCGCCGTCGCCGTGCTGCTGGGCACCTTCGGCATGGTCCCGCTGCTGAAGACGAACTTCTTCGACCCCGGCCAGCAGGAAGTCCTCACCGTCAAGCAGGAGCTGCCGCCGGGCACCAGCCTGGAGGCGTCCGACGCGGCGGCCCGCCGGGTCGAGAAGGTCCTCGCCGCCGACAAGGGCGTCAAGGACTACCAGGTCACCGTCGGCTCCTCCGGCTTCATGGCCGCCTTCGGCGGCGGCACCGGCTCCAACCAGGCGTCCTTCCAGGTCACCCTGAAGGACGCCGCCGACTACGAGGACGCCCAGAACCGCATCGACGACGCCCTCGGCGCGCTCGACGGCATCGGGGACACCACCATCACCGCGGGCGACGGCTTCGGCGCCCAGGACCTCAGCGTGGTGGTCAAGGCCGCCGACGCCGGCACCCTCCGCAAGGCCGCCGACGCGGTCCGCGCCGAGGTCGCCACCTTGAAGGACGTCACCGACGTCCAGAGCGACCTGTCGCAGAGCGTCCCGCGCATCTCCGTCACGCCCAACGAGAAGGCGGCCGCCGCCGGATTCGACTCCACGGCGCTGGGCGGCATCGTCGCCGGAGCCGTACGGGGCACCCCCGCCGGCACCGCGACGCTGGACGACACCGAGCGCGACATCGTCGTCACCTCGTCCCGCCCGGCCACCACCATGGCCGAGCTGAAGGCCCTGCCGCTCGGCCCGGTCCAGCTCGGCGACATCGCGGACGTGGAGCTGACGCCCAGCCCCGTCTCCACGACCCGGATCGACGGCCGGCGGGCCGCGACGATCACCGCCAAGCCCGTCGGCGACAACACCGGCGCGGTCGGCACCGAGCTGGCCTCGAAGATCGACGCCCTGGACCTCCCCGCCGGCGCCACCGCCACCGTCGGCGGCGTCACCGAGGACCAGGAAGACGCCTTCGCCAAGCTCGGCCTCGCCATGCTGGCGGCCATCGCGATCGTCTTCATGCTGCTGGTGGCCACCTTCCGGTCGCTCGTCCAGCCGCTGATCCTGCTGGTCTCCGTGCCGTTCGCGGCGACCGGGGCCATCGGCCTCCTGCTGGTCACGGGCACCCCGCTGGGCGTCCCCGCGATGATCGGCATGTTGATGCTCATCGGCATCGTGGTCACCAACGCGATCGTGCTGATCGACCTGATCAACCAGTACCGCGCCCAGGGCCTCGGCATCGTGGAAGCCGTCGTCGAGGGCGGCCGCCACCGCTTCCGCCCGATCCTGATGACGGCGCTGGCCACCATCTTCGCCCTGCTCCCGATGGCGCTCGGCGTCACCGGCGAGGGCGGCTTCATCTCGCAGCCGCTGGGCGTCGTGGTGATCGGCGGCCTGCTCAGCTCCACCCTGCTGACCCTGCTGCTCGTGCCGACGCTGTACGCGATGGTCGAGCTGCGCAAGGAGCGCCGCGCCGCGAAGAAGGCGGCCAAGCGCGCGTCGAAGGGCGACGTGCCGCCCCGGCCCGAGCCCGAGGAGGCCCGCGCGACCGAGTCCGCGCAGGCCTGACCGAGGGGGAGGGGCCTGTTCCACGCATCCGCGTGGAACAGGCCCCTTCGCGTCACCCCAGCGGGGCCCGCCCGCGTCCCGCACCCCGGCGCGGAGCCTGCCCGGCGCGCGGGCGCCCCGCGGATCGCGGCGAGTCGGGGCGGGGGCCGGTGGGCGTCAGGCGTCGCCGCCCAGCGCCCGGATGATCCCGCGCCACGTCTCCCCGTGCGGTTCCGGGTGGCGGACGGTGAGGGCGGCCATCTCCCGCAGCAGGCGGGCGCGGGTCTCCTCGGAGGCCCGGTGCAGGAGCGCGCTCAGGTCGCTCGGGTGGAAGCCCTCCTTCGCCCCCGCGAACACCAGGGCCACCTGCGCGTGGGTGAGCGAGGAGAGCCTGTCGCCGAAGACCTGCCCCTCGATGCCCCCGCCGTGCATGAGCGCCGTGCCGTCCCCGGCCTCCAACGCCCGGTCCACGTACGCCTGCAGGGCCTCCCGGTCCGTCACGAGGCGGTACGCGGCGTCCAGGCCCGCGGTCCGGCCGATGTCGAGCAGGGCGACGTGGGCCAGCGGGGTCAGCTCGGGCGGCTTCACCGTCAGCAGGCGCGGGTGCTCCTCCAGGTAGGCCCGCGACTCCGCCCAGTCCGTGTACTCCAGCCACTGGGCCAACTGCTCCGCGAGGATCAGCGGATCGTAGGCGGCGGTCACCCCGTGGGCGAGGACGGCCTCGCGGAGCAGGGCGTGGCGCCGTGCGCCGTCCGGGTCCAGCACCGCCAGCTCGCCCAGCGCCGTCGCCGCCTCCTCGCCGCCGAGGACAGCGGCGTTCGCGGACCAGAAGTCGCGGGAGCGGGGCCAGTTCGGCACGAACATCCAGGCGCTGACGAGGTCCAGGGTCCCCTGCGGCAGGGCGAGCCAGTCCGGTACGGGCGTGAACGTCTCCTCCTCCCACGCCGTGTGCACCGCCGCCGGATCGCCGTACGCGCGCAGCGCCTGCCGGGCCCGTACGGTCACGGCGTCCGCCCCCGCGTTCCTCTCCGCGTCCTCGTCCAGCCACGTCACCAGCTCGGTCAGGCCGGTCGCCGGCCAAGGGGCGGGGCAGCGCAGCAGGAAGGCGCTCCGCTCCACCCGCAGCCGCCGGGCGGCCGCCGGGTCGGCCGGGGCGAGCGCCTCGACGGCCTCGTCGAACGCCCCGATCGCCGCCGCGTGCCCGCCGGTCCGGGCCAGGGCGCGGGCCAGGTCGCCGAGCGCGGAGACCAGGGCGGCGGCGGGGCCGCCGGGGCTTCCCAGCGCCAGGGACCGGTTGAGGGCCACCGCCTCCCGGAACGCCTCCACCGCCCCCTCGGCGTCCCCGTTCACCTCCACGTACGTGCCGAGCATCCGGAGGCAGTCGGCCAGCTCGACCAGGCAGGCGTCCCCCTGTTCCCGCAGCAGCTCGACGGCCTCCCGCGCCGGGGGCAGGGCGCTCTGCGGGTCGCCGGTGCCGGCCAGGCTCCGGGCGAGGGTGCGCAGGGCGGCGGCGAGGGCGGGGCGGGCGGACGCGGAGCCCTCCGCGGCCGACGTGCGGCAGAGGGCGACGGCCTCCTCCGCCGCCCGCAGGCCCGCCGCCGGGTCGCCGGCCCGGTCGAGGTGACCGGCCAGCTCGTCCAGCGCCGCGGCCAGCTCCGGACGGTGGACGGCCGGTCGCCGCAGGGCGAGTTCGCGGAAGCGGTGGCACGCCTCCCGAGCCGCTTCGACCGCCCCGGACGCGTCGCTCACCGCCGCGCGGTGGGTGCCGAGGGCGTGGAGGGCGGAGGCGAGCCGGGGCAGGAAGGACTCCGGGTCCTCCTCGGCGAGGGGCCGGAGGAGACCGACCGCCTCCTCCGCGTGGGGCACGGCCGCCACCGGCTCACCGGCCGCCGCCAGGTGCCGCGCGTACCGCAGCAGGTACTCCGCGAGCGCCGGGACGGACGCGCCCGGCCGCTCCTCCTCGACCAGCTCGCGCTGGAGCCGTGCGGACTGCTTCGCGAACGACGCGGCGGTCGCCCGGTCCCCGGTGTCGGCGATCCGGTCGCCCAGCGCGCCCATGGTCAGGGCCAGCTCCGCCTGGAACTCCCCCGGCCGCGCCATCCCCAGCTCGGCGTACGCCTGCGCGGCCTCCTCCGCCGGGGGCCGGGCGCCGGTGTGGTCCCCGACGGCGGCGAGCCGGTTCGACAGCCGGTGCAGGGCCCCGGCCAGCTCGGGCCGGAAGCCGCCCGGCGGGTCCTCGTCGAGGGACCGGTAGACCTCGACCGCCTCCCTGGCGGGGGGAACGGCTCCCGCCAGGTCCCCGGCCTCGGCCCGGAGGGCGGACAGGGCGCTCAGGGCGTCGGCCAGGCCGGGCAGCCCGGTGGCGGGGTCGCGTTCGGCGGCGCTCCGCCGGCTCCGTACCTCTTCCTCCGCCCGCGGCAGGCCCCCCTCGGCCACCACCCCCACACCCGTCCCGCGCGCCTCGTCGCCCACGCCCGTCCCACGGTCCTCGTAACTCATGCCCGCCCCATCTTCCTCGCCGTACATCCGGTCGGCCTCGTCGATCCCGCCACGTGGAGGTTCGTCGCGGTGAGTAGCAGCGTAGTGACGGTCAGGAGGGGAGGGGTGCCGTACGGAAAAGATTCAGGGCCATGACCCTGATGCGGCGGAAGCCCGCCCCGAGCCGGGCCGGGAGCTTGTCGATCGGCGCCGACGCGACGAAGGGGGGGTCCCCGTGCGGGCGGGACCGGCCGCGCACGACGTCTCCGGGCCCTGCGCGCAAGCGTGAGGCCCGCCCCACCGCCGTCCAGCGGTGGAGCGGGCCTCACGGTCGCCGCGCGGGAGCGGGCTGGGGCTACGGCAGCGCCAGCATCCGCTCCAGGGCGAGCTTGGCGTACTTCTCCGTCTCCGGGTCGACCTCGATCCGGTTGACCAGCTTGCCGTCGGCCAGCGACTCCAGGGTCCAGACCAGGTGCGGCAGGTCGATGCGGTTCATCGTCGAGCAGAAGCAGACCGTCTTGTCGAGGAAGACGATCTCCTTGTCCTCGGCAGCGAAACGGTTCGCCAGCCGGCGGACCAGGTTCAGTTCGGTGCCGATCGCCCACTTGGAGCCGGCCGGGGCCGCCTCCAGCGCCTTGATGATGTACTCCGTCGAACCGACGTAGTCCGCGGCGGCGACGACCTCGTGCTTGCACTCCGGGTGCACCAGCACGTTGACCCCCGGTATCCGGGCCCGGACGTCCTCGACCGACTCGACCGAGAAGCGGCCGTGGACCGAGCAGTGGCCGCGCCACAGGATCATCTTCGCGTCCCGCAACTGCTCGGCGGTGAGGCCGCCGTTCGGCTTGTGCGGGTTGTAGAGGACGCAGTCCTCCAGCGTCAGCCCCATCTCGCGCACGGCGGTGTTGCGCCCCAGGTGCTGGTCCGGGAGGAAGAGGATCTTCTCGCCCTGCTCGAAGGCCCACTCCAGAGCCCGCCGCGCGTTCGACGAGGTGCAGATCGTGCCGCCGTGCCGGCCGGTGAAGGCCTTGATGTCCGCCGAGGAGTTCATGTACGAGACGGGCACCACCTGATCGGCGATCCCGGCCTCGCTCAGCACGTCCCAGCACTCGGCGACCTGCTCGGCGGTGGCCATGTCGGCCATCGAGCAGCCGGCCGCCAGGTCCGGCAGCACGACCTTCTGGTCGTCCGTCGTCAGGATGTCGGCGGACTCGGCCATGAAGTGCACACCGCAGAAGACGATGTACTCCGCCTCCGGGCGCGCGGCCGCGTCGCGGGCGAGCTTGAACGAGTCGCCGGTGACGTCCGCGAACTGGATGACCTCGTCGCGCTGGTAGTGGTGGCCGAGGACGAAGACCTTGTCCCCGAGCCGCTCCTTCGCGGCGCGGGCGCGCTCCACGAGGTCCGGGTCGGAGGGGGAGGGGAGATCGCCGGGGCATTCGACGCCGCGCTCGCTCCTCGGGTCGGCCTCGCGGCCGAGCAGCAGCAGCGCGAGCGGTGTCGGCTGTACGTCCAGGGGCTGGGCCGTGGTCACGTCACGCACCCTTTCTTCTCTGCGAACTCGCCTTTTCGTCTATTTGACACTATTGATGATAGCCGGTTCATGTCAGATTGACGATGCCGATAGCGTCGATGTGACGCATCCCCCGGACCACCGGGTGTGCGAGCATGAAAAGGAACAGACAAGCGCTTGGCCCGGAATGAATCCGCGGCTGGGGCGGTTGAACCGTCGGCAAGCAGTCCGTACAACCCGGGAGAGAAGCAGATGTCCGTATCGGACGAGACCACCACCGTGAGCGACGGCATCCTCCTGTCCGACGCCGCCGCCGCCAAGGTCAAGGCCCTGCTGGAGCAGGAAGGCCGCGAGGACCTGGCGCTGCGCGTCGCCGTCCAGCCCGGCGGCTGCTCGGGCCTGCGCTACCAGCTCTTCTTCGACGAGCGCTCGCTCGACGGCGACGTCGTGAAGGACTTCGACGGCGTCAAGGTCGTCACCGACCGGATGAGCGCTCCGTACCTGGGCGGCGCTTCCATCGACTTCGTCGACACCATCGAGAAGCAGGGCTTCACGATCGACAACCCCAACGCCACCGGCTCCTGCGCCTGCGGCGACTCGTTCAGCTAGGCGCCACGCGCGAACGCACGGCACACGGCGGCCCTCGGGACTCCTCCCGAGGGCCGCCGCCGTGTGTCCCGCTCCCCGCCCGGCCTCAGCGGCGCGGCACCGTGCCGCCCGAGGCCGCGTCCACCACCCTCCGGTCGCCGAGCGGCTCGTCCAGCGCCACCGTCCGCGTCAGCTCCTTGGCGATCATGATGCAGGCCCGCCCGTCCTTCCGCGGCTCCTCCGCCACGGAGATCCGCACCTGGCCCGCGCTCTCCTCGGCGCTCGCCGTGTACGTACCGCACACGCCGCCCCAGAACGTCACCTCCAGCGTCCGGCCGTCCGCGCCGTACGAGGTCACCTTCCGCTCCCCGGCGGGCGCCGGCGTCTCCGGCCGCTCGTCGGACTCCGCGGCCACCGCGGTCTGCGTCACCGTGCTCTCGGGGCCGCCCGGCGTCTGCCGGACCGTGAACAGCCACGCCGGCACGAGCGCCGGCCGGCCGTCCACGTGCTGCGGGGCGAGGCCGAACACCGCCTCCCGGACCGTCTGCGTCACCGTCGCCCGCTTGCCGTTGGACGGCACGCACCGCGGCTGCGAGGCCGCCGCCCCGTCCTCCAGCGGTACGGGGGTGGCGCAGCCGCCGACGTCCCGGCCGCCGTCGCCCCGGCGCGCGCTCGCCGCGTTCAGCCGCTCCAGCGCCTCCGCGGCGCCGACCACCGGCTCGACGTCGCCCTTCTCCAGCGCCTTCAGACGCCCGCTGCCCCCGGTCACCTCGCCGTCCGGCCCCACCGCGACCCCGGTCGCCCAGCCGTACGTGGGGAGCCCGTCCACCTTCGGGTCGGCGTTCACCACCCGGACGCCGCCCGACGACTGGCCCGCGTCCAGGACCGCGTCGTCCTGCCCGACCGCCTTGAGCACCGGGGCCGCGGCCGCCTTGGCCGCCCGCTCGCTCACCGGATCGCCGCCCGGCTCGGAGGGCCCGCTCCCGTTCGCGCACATCCGCCCCGGATCGCAGGGCTTCACCGGCGTGGTGCGGGCGAAGGTCCAGGCGCCGGGCGACCGCTTCTCCACCTTCAGGAGCGCGCCCGGACCGTCGGCGTCACCGACCACCCACGACGCGCCCTCGGCGCGCGGCGAGCCCGCGAGGCCCAGCGCCTTCGCCAGCCGGGCGACGTCGGCCGGCGCGACCGCGCCCGCCGCCCGGTGCACCGCCGCCCCGTCCGGGCCGTCGGGCAGCTCGCCCGCCGCCCGGTAGACCACCGGCGGACCGTGCGGATCCGGTTCGCCCGGCGCGATGCCCGGCGCGGTCGGGTCCGGGCCGGCCTCGGCCGGCGCCACGACCGGCGGGGAGGCCGGGCCGCGCGCCGCGCCGCCCTCCGGGGTGTCGCCGCCGCCGACGCCGGGGGCGGACGAGGCCCAGTACGCCCCACCGCCCCCGGCCAGCAGTACGGCCGCGGCCACCGCGGCCACCGCGAGCGGCGGACGCCGCCGCCGGGGACCGGTCACGTCGTTGTCGGGTCGCTCGGTGCTCACCGGATCGCTCCTTCGACTGCGTCGCCGCCGCGGTGACTACCGCGTGCCCCCGGACGGGGACACCGGTGGGACGGAGCGCGGCAGCGCGCGGTTCCCCGGCGGCGGCCCGGCCCCGGCGCGGCCGACCCGCCGTGCCGTCCGCGCCGGGGCCGGCGCGGACGGCCGGAACGCGCCGCCGCCCGGAGACGCAGCCCGCGCTCAGTCCCCGTAGTCGGCCATCGCGTCGACCAACCGGGTGGACGAGGGCGGGACCGTGACGCCGTGCAGACGGGGCCGCTCCACCGGCGCGGGGGAGGTCCGCGCGGGGACGACCCAGTGCGGCGCCATCCTCGCGCAGTCGCCGCGCAGGGCGGCCAGACTCGGTTCCGGCTCGGGAGATGCGATGGGGTTCGCCATGTCCGCACCGTAACCACGGCCACCGCTCGGGCAGAAGGCCCTACTATCGGGTAGTTTCCCCTTGTGCCCGACCGCGGGGCCACCCGGTAGCGTGAACTGTCACGCCGTCCCGGAGGGAGCAGTCACGGCCCTTCGCCTTCCGCAGGAGTAGCCTCCCCGTGCGTATCGCAGTCACCGGCTCCATCGCCACCGACCACCTGATGACGTTCCCCGGCCGATTCGCCGACCAACTGGTCGCGGACCAGTTGCACACGGTCTCCCTCTCCTTCCTGGTCGACAACCTCGACGTGCGCCGGGGCGGTGTCGCCGCCAACATCTGCTTCGGCATGGGCCTGCTCGGCACCCGCCCGATCCTGGTCGGCGCCGCCGGGGCGGACTTCGACGAGTACCGCGCCTGGCTCGACCGGCACGGCGTCGAGACCGCCTCGGTCCGCATCTCCGAGGTCCTGCACACCGCGCGCTTCGTCTGCACCACCGACGCCGACCACAACCAGATCGGCTCCTTCTACACGGGCGCCATGAGCGAGGCCCGCCTGATCGAGCTGAAGAGCGTCGCCGACCGCGTCGGCGGCCTCGACCTCGTCTCCATCGGAGCCGACGACCCCGAGGCGATGCTCCGCCACACCGAGGAGTGCCGCTCCCGGAACATCCCGTTCGCCGCGGACTTCTCGCAGCAGATCGCCCGGATGGACGGCGAGGAGATCCGCATCCTCCTCGACGGCGCCACGTACCTCTTCTCCAACGAGTACGAGAAGGGGCTCATCGAGTCCAAGACCGGCTGGAGCGACGAGGAGATCCTCGCCAAGGTCGGCCACCGGGTCACCACCCTCGGGGCGCGCGGCGTGCGCATCGAGCGGGTCGGCGAGCCGGTCATCGAGGTCGGCTGCCCCGAGGAGGAGACCAAGGCCGACCCCACCGGCGTCGGCGACGCCTTCCGGGCCGGCTTCCTCTCCGGCCTGGCCTGGGGCGTCAGCCTGGAACGGGCCGCCCAGGTCGGCTGTATGCTCGCCACCCTCGTCATCGAGACCGTCGGCACCCAGGAGTACACCCTGCGCCGCGCCCCCTTCATGGACCGCTTCACCAAGGCGTACGGCGACGAGGCCGCCGCCGAGGTCAGCCGGCACCTGGCGTAGGCGGCCCGCCGCCACGACCGGTCAGACGAGCCGGCGGACCACATGGGCCGCGCCCCGGTCCGCCGGCTCCTCGCCCACGTACTCCTGCCCCCGCATCTCGCACCACGCCGGGATGTCCAGCCGCGCGGCCTCGTCGTCGGCGAGGACCGTCACCGTGGCGCCCACCGCCACCTCCCCGATCACCTTCGCCAGTTCGATCACCGGGATCGGGCAGCGCCGGCCCAGCGCGTCGACCACCAGGGAGGCGGCGGGCTCGGGGGAGGGGGACGCCTGCGCCGGGGCCCCCAGGCGCTCGCGCACCTCCGCGACCACTCCGGGCAGGATCTCCAGGAAGCGGTCCACGTCCGCCTCGGGCGTGCCCGGAGGCAGCGACACCCGCACGTTCCCCTCCGAGAGGACGCCCATCGCCTTCAGGACGTGGCTGGGCGTCAGCGTGCTGCTGGTGCAGGACGAGCCGGACGACACGGAGAAGCCCCTGCGGTCCAGCTCGTCCATCAGCGTCTCCCCGTCGACATAGAGACACGAGAAGGTGACCAGGTGCGGCAGCCGCCGCCGCGGGTCGCCCACCACCTCCACATCGGGCACCGTCCGGCCCACCACCGTCCGGACGCGGTCCACCAGGGCCCGCAGCCGCGCCGACTCCGCCGCCGCCTCGGCCCGCACGGCGCGCAGCGAGGCCGCCGCCGCCACGATCGCCGGCAGGTTCTCGAACCCCGGCGCCCGTCCCGACTCCCGCTCCCCGGCCGGCCCTCCGGGCGAGAAGCGCACCCCCTTGCGGACGGCGAGCAGCCCCACCCCGGCCGGGCCGCCCCACTTGTGCGCGCTCGCGGCCAGCAGCGACCAGCCCTCGGGGACGGGCCCCCAGCCCAGCGACTGGGCCGCGTCCACCAGCAGGGGGACCCCGGCGCCGGCGCAGGCCGCGGCGACCTCGGCCACCGGCTGCTCGGTGCCCACCTCGTGGTTGGCCGACTGGAGGCAGGCCAGCGCGGTGTCCGCCCGCAGCGCCTCGGCGTACGCCGCCGGGTCCACCGCCCCCGACCGCTCCACCGGGACCTCGGCGGCCACCCCGCCCGCGGCCTCGTGCGCCGCCGCCGCGTGGAGCACCGAGGAGTGCTCGACCGCCGAGACCACCAGCCGCCGGCCGACACGCCGACGCCCCGAAAGAGCGCCGGCAATTCCCGAGTGCACCGCGACCGTCCCCGAAGGGGTGAACACCAGCTCGTCCGGGCGGCAGCCGACGGCCTCCGCGGCGGTCTCGCGGGCCGCGTCCAGCAGCAGCCGGGCCCGCCGCCCCTCGCGGTACAGGCGGGCGGGGTCGGCCCAGCCGTCGTCGAGCGCGGCAAGCAGCGCCTGGCGTGCGACGGGGTGCAGGGGGGCGGCGGAGGCGGCGTCGAAGTAGGGCACGCCGCCACGCTAGCCCGCACCCGGCCCCACCAGGGGGCCCGCCCGGCCGTCGGGGCGGGCGAGAGGGCGTCAGAAGAGGGGTGGAGGACCGCGTTCCACCCCTTGGGGGTGTCGGGCGGCGCGTTGGGCACCCTCCCCGCGCGGCCCCAAATAGCGTCCAGTAGGGTTTGGTCCGCATAAACATCCAAACCCCTGCCCGCGTCAGGGCCGGCGACCGACCAGAGACATACGGGCGCGCCGACCGTGCGGGCGAGACTCTCGGGAAGGCGCTACGTGAGTCCCAACGGCTCCGACCGCTCGTCGCGGCGCCCGATGCGGCGGAAGCTGCCGCAGGTGCTGACTGCGGGCCTGGTCCTGGCGACGGCCTCCGGTTGTTCATACAACTGGGAGGATTTCCCCCGCCTCGGTATGCCCACCCCGGTGACGGAAGAGGCTCCTCGGATTCTCTCCCTCTGGCAAGGCTCGTGGGCGGCAGCGCTCGTCACGGGTGTCCTTGTCTGGGGGCTGATCCTCTGGAGCGTCTTCTTCCACCGGCGTAGCCGGACCAAGGTGGAGGTACCTCCGCAGACCAGGTACAACATGCCCATCGAGGCGTTGTACACAGTGGTTCCCCTCATCATCGTCTCGGTGTTCTTCTACTTCACCGCGCGCGATGAATCGAAGCTCCTCGAACTCTCCGAGAAGCCCGCCCACACCATCAACGTGGTCGGATTCCAGTGGAGCTGGGCCTTCAACTACGTCGAGAAGGTGGACGGTCAGCCGGCGGCGGGCAACGAGATCCCCAAGGAACTCGACGCCATCCCCGACCGCTACCGCGACGAGTTCCCCCAGGGCGCCGGCGGCGTCCACGACGTGGGCGTGCCCGGTACCCGCAACCCCCAGAACGGCAATCCGGGCCCGACCCTGTGGCTGCCGAAGGGGGAGAAGGTCCGCTTCATCCTCACGTCGCGCGACGTCATCCACTCCTTCTGGGTGGTGCCGTTCCTCATGAAGCAGGACGTCATCCCCGGCCACACCAACGCGTTCGAGGTCACTCCCACCAGGGAGGGCACCTTCATGGGCAAGTGCGCCGAGCTCTGCGGCGTCGACCACTCCCGGATGCTCTTCAACGTCAAGGTCGTCTCCCCCGAGCGTTACCAGCAGCACCTCAAGGAGCTGGCGGAGAAGGGTCAGACGGGCTACGTGCCGGCAGGCATCGAGCAGACGGACCCGGCCAGGAATGCGGAGAAGAACCAACTGTGAGCATCCTCAACGAACCTCAGGGTGCCACGCCGGCAGACGACTCGTACGAGGACGAGCTGCCGGTGCGGCGCAAGCAGCCGGGCAATGTCGTCGTCACGTGGCTGACCACCACTGACCACAAGACGATCGGTACGCTCTACCTGGTCACGTCGTTCGTGTTCTTCTGCATCGGCGGACTCATGGCGCTCTTCATGCGCGCCGAGCTGGCCCGTCCGGGCACGCAGATCATGTCGAACGAGCAGTTCAACCAGGCGTTCACGATGCACGGCACGATCATGCTGCTGATGTTCGCGACGCCGCTGTTCGCCGGGTTCGCGAACTGGATCATGCCGCTGCAGATCGGCGCGCCCGACGTGGCGTTCCCGCGGCTGAACATGTTCGCGTACTGGCTGTACCTCTTCGGCTCGCTCATCGCGGTGGCCGGCTTCCTAACCCCGCAGGGCGCGGCCGACTTCGGCTGGTTCGCCTACTCCCCGCTGTCGGACGCGGTCCGCTCGCCGGGCGTCGGCGCCGACATGTGGATCATGGGTCTGGCCTTCTCCGGCTTCGGCACGATCCTCGGCTCGGTCAACTTCATCACCACGATCATCTGTATGCGCGCGCCCGGCATGACGATGTTCCGTATGCCGATCTTCACCTGGAACGTCCTGCTGACCGGTGTGCTGGTCCTGCTGGCCTTCCCGGTCCTGGCCGCCGCGCTCTTCGCGCTGGAGGCGGACCGCAAATTCGGCGCGCACATCTTCGACGCGGCCAACGGCGGCGCACTGCTGTGGCAACACCTCTTCTGGTTCTTCGGCCATCCAGAGGTGTACATCATCGCCCTGCCGTTCTTCGGCATCATTTCCGAGGTCATCCCGGTATTCAGCCGCAAGCCGATGTTCGGCTACATCGGTCTGATCTCCGCGACGATCGCCATCGCCGGCCTTTCGGTGACGGTGTGGGCGCACCACATGTACGTCACGGGCGGTGTGCTGCTGCCGTTCTTCTCCTTCATGACGTTCCTGATCGCCGTACCCACCGGCGTGAAGTTCTTCAACTGGATCGGAACGATGTGGAAGGGGTCGCTGTCCTTCGAGACACCGATGCTCTGGGCCGTCGGCTTCCTGATCACCTTCACCTTCGGTGGTCTGACCGGCGTCATCCTGGCCTCACCCCCGCTGGACTTCCACGTCTCCGACTCGTACTTCGTCGTCGCGCACTTCCACTACGTCATCTTCGGCACGGTGGTCTTCGCGATGTTCTCCGGCTTCCACTTCTGGTGGCCGAAGTTCACCGGCAAGATGCTGGACGAGCGGCTCGGCAAGATCACGTTCTGGACCCTGTTCGTGGGCTTCCACGGCACGTTCCTGGTGCAGCACTGGCTCGGCGCGGAGGGTATGCCCCGCCGGTACGCGGACTACCTCGCCGCCGACGGCTACACCGCGCTGAACACGATCTCGACGATCTCCTCGTTCCTGCTCGGCCTGTCGATGCTGCCGTTCTTCTACAACGTCTGGAAGACCGCCAAGTACGGCAAGAAGATCGAGGTCGACGACCCGTGGGGTTACGGCCGCTCCCTCGAATGGGCGACCTCCTGCCCGCCCCCGCGGCACAACTTCCTCACGCTGCCGCGCATCCGCTCGGAATCCCCGGCGTTCGACCTGCACCACCCGGAGATCGCGGCGCTCGAACAGCTCGAGTACCACGGTGAGTCGGACAAGGCCCTCGCCGGCGGCAAGGAGGCAGGCAAGTGAAGATCCAGGGACAGATGTTCATCTGGCTGAGCGTCTTCATCCTCGCCATGGCCGTCACGTACGGCGTGTGGTCCAAGGAGCCGGTCGGCACCACCGCCCTCTTCCTGGCCTTCGGCTTGGCCGTGATGATCGGCTTCTACCTGGCCTTCACGGCCAACCGGGTGGACGCCATGGCCCAGGACAACAAGGAGGCGGACGTCGCCGACGAGGCGGGGGAGCTGGGGTTCTTCTCCCCGCACAGTTGGCAGCCGCTCTCCCTGGCGGTCGGCGGCGCCTTCGCCTTCATGGGCGTCGTCTTCGGCTGGTGGCTGCTCTACTTCTCGGCCCCCCTGCTCCTGATCGGCCTCTTCGGCTGGGTCTTCGAGTACTACCGGGGCGAGAACCGCACCCAGTGACGCCTGCCGGCAGGTGACACGCGCTACACCACGAAGGGCCCGCGACGCTCGCAGCGACGCGGGCCCTTCGCTCGTTTGCAGTCATAGAACGCGCTGGAACGGACGAGTCTTCTTAGCGTGGGGCCATGAACCACACGCCGCGCATCCGCACCGTAGTGAGCTGCACCCTGCTGGTCGTGACCCTCGCCGCGGGTGCGACCGCCTGTGGCTCGCCCGAGGACCGCCCGCTCTCGACGAAGACGTACGACGCGGGCGACCAGGTCTCCTTCAACGGCCCTTCCGACGAGAGGAAGGCCGACCCCGACAAGCCCCTGGAGGTCACCGTCAGCGGCGGCGACGGCCGCATCACCGACGTGAGCGCCGTGGACACCGCGGGCCGCCACCTCGCGGGCGAGCTGTCCGCCGACGGCCGGCGCTGGCGCTCCACCGCCCCGCTCGCGGCCGGCACCGGATACACCGTCAGGGTCGCCACCGAGAACGGCGACGGCGCTCCGGGCGCCCGCACGCTCTCCTTCGACACCTCCTCGCCCAAGAAGCTGCTGAAGGTGGCCTTCGGCCCGCAGGCGGGCACCTACGGCGTCGGACAGCCCATCACGGCGGAACTCAGCGCTCCGGTCACCGACAAGGCGGCCAGGGCCACCGTGGAGCGCGCCCTCAAGGTCCGCTCCACCCCGGCGGTCACCGGATCCTGGCACTGGGTGGACGCCAAGAAGCTGCACTACCGCCCGAAGGAGTACTGGCCCGCCGACGCCACCATCGAGGTGCGCTCCAACCTCGCGGGCATCAAGGTGGCCAACGCCCTGTACGGGGCGGAGGCCAAGCCCCTGAAGATCTCCACCGGCGACCGGATCGAGGCCCTGACCGACGCCTCGAAGCACACGATGACCGTGCTCCGCAACGGAGAGGTGATCAACACCATCCCGGTCACCACCGGCAAGCCCGGCTTCTCCACGCGCAACGGCGTCAAGGTGGTGCTGGCGAAGGAGTACTACGTACGGATGCGCGGGGAGAGCATCGGCATCGCGGCCGGCTCCTCCGAGTCGTACGACCTGCCGGTCTACTACGCCACACGGGTGACGTGGAGCGGCGAGTACGTCCACGCCGCCCCCTGGTCCACCGGCTCCCAGGGCCGCGCCAACGTCAGCCACGGCTGCACGGGGATGAGCACCGGCGACGCGGAGTGGTTCTTCGAGACCGTGCGCCAGGGCGACGTCGTCGAGGTCGTCGGCAGCGAGGGGGAGACCATGACCCCGTTCGACAACGGGTTCGGGGACTGGAACCTCTCCTGGGAGAAGTGGCTGAAGGGCAGCGCCCTGCACGAGGGGGCGCCGGACAGCCCGCAGACGCTGCAGGCCGCCCGACTGCGCCCCCAGGTCTGACGCGGGCCGGGGGGATGTCCCGCCGCGTGCGGCGCCCCTCACGGGGCCGCAGGGGCCTCTCAGGCCCCCACGGCGAGCCGGCGGCGCAGCAGCGCCGCCAGCGCGTCGGGGAACTCCACCGGGTCCACCGGGAGGGTCACCGCGGACTCCGCGCGGCTCCAGGTGGCCAGCCAGGCGTCCTGCGGGCGGCCGATCAGCAGCAGGACGGGCGGGCAGTCGAAGATCTCGTCCTTGATCTGCCGGCAGACGCCCATGCCGCCGACGGGAGCCGTCTCGCCGTCCAGGACGCAGACGTCGACGCCGCCCCCGTCCAGCGCGGCCAGGACGGCCGGGAGTGTCGCGCACTCCAGGAACTCCACCGGCGGAACGTCCGCCGCGGGCCTGCGACCGGCCGCCAGCCTGACCTGCTCGCGGATGTTGGCGTCGTCGCTGTAGACCAGGACCGTGGCGGTCGCCTGCATTGTTCCTCCGTGACATCGACGTCGTCGGGGCTCTGGGGGCATGAACCGATGCGCGGATCGTACTCCGCCGGACTGGCTGTCAGCACCGGTAAGGACGACCTTTCGCTGGGCCGTTCGGCCCAGCGGGGGACCCCCGCGGACGGCTCGGACACACCGAACGGCACCCCCCGGAGTGAGGGCGGGATAAGCGACCGACATAATGTCGGTCGTGGCGACAGCAACGACAGTAGAAACCGGGCACGCGCACCCGTCGGTCAATCGACCGAACCTCACCAGCGTCGGAACCATCATCTGGTTGAGTTCCGAGCTGATGTTCTTCGCGGCCCTCTTCGCGATGTACTTCACCCTGCGATCGGTGACGGGACCCGAGTACTGGAAGGAGATGGCCGGCCATCTGAACTTCCCGTTCTCGGCGACGAACACCACCATCCTGGTGCTCTCCTCACTCACCTGCCAGCTCGGCGTCTTCGCCGCCGAGCGGGGCGATGTGAAGAAGCTCCGCACCTGGTTCATCATCACCTTCGTGATGGGTGCGATCTTCATCGGCGGCCAGGTCCTGGAGTACACCGAGCTGGTCAAGGACGCGGGGCTCTCCCTCTCGTCCGGCCCGTACGGCTCGGTGTTCTACCTGACCACCGGCTTCCACGGTCTGCACGTGACAGGCGGTCTCATCGCCTTCCTGCTGGTCCTCGGCAGGACGTACGCGGCCAAGAGGTTCACCCACGAACAGGCCACCGCCGCCATCGTCGTGTCGTACTACTGGCACTTCGTCGACGTCGTGTGGATCGGCCTGTTCGCCACGATCTACATGATCAAGTAACCGGGCTCGCACCCACCCACCATCGACGCAGAAGATCCTGACACCGGGGTAATCCGTGAAAAAGCTCTCCGCACGACGACGCCATCCGCTGGCGGCGGTCGTCGTACTACTCCTCGCGCTGGCGGCTACCGGGGGGCTGTACGCAGCGTTTGCGCCTGCGGGCAAGGCGCAGGCCGACGAAACCGCCCAGTCCCTCGCGATCGACGAGGGCAAGAAGCTCTACTCCGTGGGCTGCGCGAGCTGCCACGGAACCGGCGGTCAGGGCACCACTGACGGGCCGTCCCTCGTGGGCGTGGGCTCCGCCGCCGTCGACTTCCAGGTCACCACGGGCCGTATGCCCGCGCAGCAGCCGGGCGCCCAGGTGCCGAAGAAGAAGGCCATCTACAGCCAGGCGCAGGTCGACCAGCTCGCGGCGTACGTCGCGTCGCTGGGCGCCGGCCCGATCACGCCGAGCGAGAAGCAGGTCGACCCGGCCGGCGCGAACGTGGCCAAGGGCGGAGACCTCTTCCGCAACAACTGCGCCCAGTGCCACAACTTCACCGGCAAGGGCGGCGCGCTGACCTACGGGAAGTACGCACCCGACCTCGAGGGCGTGAGCCCCAAGCACATCTACGAGGCCATGCAGACCGGCCCGCAGAGTATGCCCTCCTTCCCCGACACGACGATGCCGGAGCAGGAGAAGAAGGACATCATCGCGTACATCCAGACCGTGAACGGCGAGGAGACGGCCAGCCCCGGCGGCCTCGCCCTCGGCGGCCTCGGTCCGGTCAGCGAAGGTCTGTTCGCCTGGATCTTCGGACTGGGTGCGCTCGTCGCAGTCGCCGTCTGGGTCGCGGCCCACACCGCTAAGGCCAAGAAGTCATGAGTAGCCAACAGATTCCAGAAGACAACCTGCCCGTAGTGCAGGAGACCGCGCACGGCGCGGTGGAGGGTACGGGCGACCCGTTCGCCGATCCGGGGCTGCCGGCCCACAAGCCGCGCATCCAGGACCTCGACGAACGCGCCGCGAACCGCTCGGAGCGGGCCGTCGCGTTCATGTTCATCCTCTCGATGCTGGCGACGGTGGGCTTCATCGCCTCCTACGTCGTCTTCCCGGTGGACAAGATCGTCTACATCTGGCCCTTCGGCCATGTGAGCGCGCTCAACTTCTCCCTGGGCCTCACCCTGGGCTTCGCCCTCTTCTTCATCGGCGCGGGCGCCGTCCACTGGGCGCGCACCCTGATGTCCGACGTCGAGGTCGCCGCCGAGCGCCACCCGATCGAGGCGCCGCCCGAGGTCAAGGCCAAGGTGCTCGCCGACTTCGCGGCCGGCGCCCAGGAGTCCGCGCTGGGCCGGCGCAAGCTGATCCGCAACACCATGTTCGGCGCGCTGGCCCTGGTGCCGCTCTCCGGCGTGGTCCTGCTGCGCGACCTCGGTCCGCTGCCGGAGAAGAAGCTCCGGTCCACCATGTGGGCCAAGGGCAAGCAGCTCGTGAACATGAACACGATGCAGCCGCTGCGCCCGGAGCACGTCGCGGTCGGCTCGCTGACCTTCGCCATGCCCGAGGGCCTGGAGGAGGACGCGCACGACTTCCAGTCGCAGATCGCCAAGGCCGCCCTGATGATCGTCCGCATCGAGCCGGACGACATCAAGGACAAGCGCCAGCGCGAGTGGGCGCACGAGGGCATCGTCGCCTTCTCCAAGATCTGCACCCACGTCGGCTGCCCGATCAGCCTGTACGAGCAGCAGACACACCACGTGCTCTGCCCGTGCCACCAGTCCACCTTCGACCTCTCCGACGGCGCCCGAGTCATCTTCGGTCCGGCCGGCCACCCCCTTCCGCAGTTGCGGATCGGTGTGAACAGCGAGGGCAACCTCGAGGCGCTCGGTGACTTCGACGAGCCCGTCGGCCCGTCCTTCTGGGAGCGCGGATGAGTACTGCGACAACCAACCCGTCCGCCGACCAGGCGGGTCAGCGCAAGGCGCCCGCGGGCGAGCGGGTCGCCGACTGGGCGGACGGCCGGCTGGGCATCTACGGCCTGGCCAAGGCCAACATGCGCAAGATCTTCCCGGACCACTGGTCCTTCATGCTCGGTGAGGTCGCGCTCTACAGCTTCATCATCATCATCCTCACGGGTGTGTACCTGACGCTGTTCTTCCAGCCGAGCATGAACGAGGTCGTCTACCACGGCCCGTACGAGCCCATGCAGGGCATCAGGATGTCGGAGGCCTACGCCTCCACGCTGAAGATCAGCTTCGAGGTCCGCGGCGGTCTGCTCGTACGGCAGATCCACCACTGGGCCGCGCTGATCTTCCTCGCGGGCATGTTCGTGCACATGATGCGCGTCTTCTTCACGGGCGCCTTCCGCAAGCCGCGCGAGATCAACTGGCTGTTCGGCTTCCTGCTGTTCGTGCTCGGCATGTTCACCGGCTTCACGGGCTACTCCCTCCCGGACGACCTGCTCTCCGGTACGGGCGTCCGCTTCACCCAGGGCGCGATCCTGTCGGTGCCGATCGTCGGCACCTACATCTCGATGTTCCTGTTCGGCGGCGAGTTCCCCGGCCACGACTTCGTGGCCCGGTTCTACTCGGTCCACATCCTGCTGCTGCCCGGCATCATGCTCGGCCTGCTGGTGGCCCACCTGATCCTGGTCTTCTACCACAAGCACACGCAGTTCGCGGGCCCCGGCCGGACCAACAAGAACGTCGTCGGTATGCCGCTGCTGCCGGTCTACATGGCGAAGGCCGGAGGGTTCTTCTTCCTGGTCTTCGGCGTCATCGCGATCATCTCGGCCATCGCCACGATCAACCCGATCTGGGCGCTCGGCCCGTACCGCCCGGACCAGGTGTCCACCGGCGCCCAGCCCGACTGGTACATGGGCTTCGCCGAGGGGCTGGTCCGTGCGATGCCCGGCTGGGAGATCAACCTGTGGGGCCACACGCTCGCCCTGGGCGTGTTCATCCCGCTGGTCCTCTTCGGCGTGGTGCTCTCCGCGATCGCGGTCTACCCGTTCATCGAGGCCTGGGTCACCGGGGACAAGCGCGAGCACCACATCCTGGACCGCCCGCGCAACGCCCCGACCCGGACGGCCTTCGGCGTCGCCTGGATCACGGCGTACTTCATCGGCCTCGTCGGCGGTGGGAACGACCTGTGGGCCACGCACTTCCACCTGTCGCTGAACGCCATCACGTGGTTCGTCCGGATCTTCTTCTTCGCCGGACCGGTCATCGCGTTCATCGTCACGAAGCGGATCTGCCTCGGCCTCCAGCGCCGCGACCGGGACAAGGTGCTGCACGGCCGCGAGAGCGGCATCATCAAGCGGCTGCCGCACGGTGAGTTCGTGGAGGTCCACGAGCCGCTGTCCCAGGAGCAGTTGCACACGCTCACCGCGCACGAGCAGTACAAGCCGCTCGAGCTCGGCCCCGCGGTCGACGAGAACGGCGTCAAGCGCAAGATCTCCCCGATGCAGAAGCTGCGCGCCAAGCTCAGCCAGGGGTACTACGGCGAGGGCAACCAGATCCCCAAGCCCACCCCCGAGGAGTACAAGGAGATCACCGAGGGCCACGGCCACCACTGATCACCTGAGCTGATCGCCACCGCGAGAGCCCCGTCCACCCGATGGACGGGGCTCTTCGCGTCCCCTCCCGCCTGGATAGGGTGGGGCCACCCCTAGACCGACTGTGGACCCCTGGAGCGGACCATGAACGTTGTGACCCCGAGTGGCGGCGACAGCGTGGCGGACCACTCCTGGCCCGGCCTGCTGAACCCCCTGCTGCGCGGCGAGGACCTCTCCTCCGAGGAGACCGCCTGGGCCATGGACCGCATCATGAGCGGCGAGGCGACCGACGCGCAGATCGCCGGGTTCGCCGTCGCGCTGCGGGCCAAGGGCGAGACCGTCGACGAGGTCACCGGACTGGTCCGGGCGATGTACGCGCACGCCCGGACCATCCACGTGCCCGGCCGCACCGTGGACATCGTCGGCACCGGCGGCGACCTCGCCAAGACGGTCAACATCTCGACCATGTCCGCGATCGTCATCGCCGGCACCGGCGCCAAGGTGGTCAAGCACGGCAACCGCTCCGCCTCCTCGGCCAGCGGCTCCTCCGACGTGCTGGAGAAGCTCGGCGTCAACCTGGAGCTGACCCCGCAGCGGGTCGTGGAGGTCGCCGAGCGGGCCGGCATCACCTTCTGCTTCGCGGTCAAGTTCCACCCCGCCCTGCGCTACGCCGCCAAGGCGCGCAGGGAGCTGGGCGCGCAGACCACGTTCAACATCCTGGGACCCCTCACCAACCCGGCCCAGGTGCGCGCCCAGGCCGTCGGGGTGGCCGACGCCCGGATGGCCCCGATCGTCGCGGGCGTCCTCGCCGACCGGGGCAACTCCGCGCTGGTCTTCCGCGGCGACGACGGGCTCGACGAGCTGACCACCACCGCCACCTCGCGGGTCTGGGTGGTCCGCGACGGCGCGGTCCGCGAGGAGGCGTTCGACCCGCGCGACGTCGGGCTGCCGCTCGTCCCCGTCTCCGCGCTGCGCGGCGCCGACGCCTCGTACAACGCCGACGTCGCCCGCCGCCTGCTGGACGGCGAGGGCGGCGCGGTGCGCGAGGCGGTGCTGCTCAACTCGGCGGCGGCGCTGGTCGCCCTGGACCCCGGTCCGGGCACGCTCGCCGAGCAGATCGCCGCGAAGATCCTGGTGGCCGCCGAGGCCGTCGACTCCGGGGCGGCCAAGCGGACCCTGGAGCGCTGGGTGGAAGCCAGCAACGCCTGAGCCCCAGGGGCCCGCGGTGTGACGCAGGGCGCAGTCCGGCATCCGGACTGCGCCCTTGCGCGTACGGCCGCGTATGGCAGGATGCTGGGCAGGTCATGAGTGACAGCGACTACGGCCCCGGCCCGCTGTCCGGCAACCCTCCGTCCGTGGCGGGGTGCCCCGGGTGAAGACCAGGCCGTGGGCAGCGAGGTCCGCGGCAAGCGCGGGCCCCTAGGCATCCGGCGGATGCCAGCCCCCGGGGTCCTGGTCCCTAGGGAGCCTCTTGTGAGCAAGCGAATGCGATAGGGCCGTCCGGCCCTGGGGCGCATCGCCCCTCCGCGCGCCCTTCTCCGGCGCGTTCTTCCCCCTTCTCCTGCGCTGCCGCGTACCCGCCGGCGCACGGATCTCGCCTGCCTGTTACGGGAGTCCGCCATGTCCGTCTCCACCGCTGCCCTCGACCCGTCGCTCCGCGCCCCGCTGCCCGTGCTGGGGCGGGACGTCACCGTCCCGCTCGTCACCGGCGGCGAGGTCGCCTACGCCGCCCTCGACTACGCGGCCAGCGCCCCGGCCCTCCAGCGGGTCTGGGACGACGTGGCCGCCTACGCCCCGTACTACGGCAGCGTCCACCGCGGGGCCGGATACCTCTCGCAGCTCTCCACCGACCTCTTCGAGAACAGCCGCCGCACCGTCGCCGACTTCCTCGGCTGCCGGGCGGACGACCAGGTGGTCTTCACCCGTTCGACGACCGACTCCCTCAACCTGCTGGCCGCCGTGCTGCCCGCCGACTGCCAGGTCTTCGTGTACGAGACCGAGCACCACGCGTCCCTGCTGCCCTGGCGCGACGCGCGGGTCACCTACCTCGACGCGCCGCGCACCCCGGCCGAGGCCGTCACCACCCTGGAGCGGGCCCTCGCCGACCGGGAGTCCTCCCCGAACGGCCCGGCGCTGGTCTGCGTCACCGGGGCCTCCAACGTGACCGGCGAGCTGTGGCCGGTCAAGGAGCTGGCCGCCGCCGCCCACGCGCACGGCGCCCGCATCGTCCTGGACGCCGCCCAGCTCGCCCCCCACCACCCCGTGGACCTCGCGGAACTGGACGTCGACTGGATCGCCTTCTCGGGCCACAAGCTGTACGCGCCCTTCGGCTCCGGCGTCCTCGCGGGCCGCGCCGACTGGCTGCGGGCCGCCGAGCCGTACCTCGCCGGCGGCGGCGCCTCCCGCACCGTCGCCCGGCGCGCCGACGGCGGGGTGGAGGTGGACTGGCACACCACGGCCGCCCGCCACGAGGCCGGTTCGCCCAACGTCATCGGCGTGTACGCGATCGCCTCCGCCTGCAAGGCCCTGACCGAGGCGGGCTTCGACAACCTGGTCGCCCGCGAGCAGGAGCTGGTGCGCCGGGTCCGCGCGGGGCTCGCGGAGGTGCCCGAGGTGCGGGTGCTCTCGCTGTTCGGCGACGACGCGCCCCGCGTCGGCGTCATCTCCTTCGTGGTGCGCGGCTGGAACAGCTCGCACTTCGCCGCGGCCCTCTCCGCGGAGTACGGCATCGGCGTGCGCGACGGCCTCTTCTGCGCCCACCCGCTGGTGCGCACCCTCCTCGGCAGCGACCCGCAGGAGCCCGGCGAGTGCGGCGCGCCGGAGGCCGAGCCGGGCGAGAGGTCGCTGAACGCCATCCGGGTCAGCTTCGGCGCCGGCACGCCGGACGAGCACATCGAGCGGTTCCTGCGCGCGGTCGGCGAGCTGGTCCGCGACGGCGCCCAGTGGAAGTACCGCACCGAGGGCGGCCGCTGCGTTCCGGACCGGGGCGCGGCCCAGGTCTGAGCGGCCCGGTCGCGGGGGGGGGGGGGGGGGGGGGGGGGGGGGGGGGGGGGGGGGGGGGGGGGGGGGGGGGGGGGGGGGGGGGGGGGGGGGGGGGGGGGGG
>NZ_JBVJCD010000071.1:0-27337 GCF_055588985.1 Streptomyces sp. NPDC041970 | reverse complement strand
CAAGACCCACAACAAAAAAAAAAAAAAAACCCCCCCCCCCCCCCCCACCCGCGCCCCCCCCCCCCCCCCCCCCGCCGTCGTGCCGGGGTGGAGCCGGGGGCTACCGGGTCACTTGCCCAGGTACGCGCCGTAGATCTTCACCCACGCGATGTTGCCCTTCTTGTCGACGGCCTGGGCGGCGAAGGAGATGGCCTTCCCCTTCGCCGGGTTCTTCACCGTCATCGCGCCCTTCTTCACCGCGACGACCTTCCAGACCTTGCCGTTGTCGTAACTGACGTACGTCTTCAGCGTCTTCAGGTTCTTGCCGGCGGCCGCGCCCTGCACCGTGACCGGCACGGAGACGGTCCGGCCCGCCGGGGCCCGGCCGTCGAGGCCCACGGACGGGGCGAACCGGACGGTGGAGACGGGCAGCATCGCGAACTCGGTCCGCTGGGAGCGGAACGTCCAGGTCGCGTCCACCTGCGTGGAGAGCGGGCTGATCCGCGCGTGGTGCCGCACGGTGGTCGCCAGCTTGTAGTCGGCGGCGCCGGCCGGCACCGTGAAGGGCTCGTCGCCGGTGAGCGGGTCGCTGTTCTGCGCGATCTTCTTGCCGTTGCGGTACAGCTCGGTGCGGGCCGACGAGAAGTCCATGGCGCCCGGATTGCCCTGGCCGTCCGCGAGCAGCGGCAGGGCGCCGATGATCTCGTCGCCCTGACGGGCGATGCCGGACTCCCGGTCCACCAGCGGACCGAAGACCGCCGTGTTCACGGTCCTGGTGTAGGTCTTGCCCGGCTGGTAGGCCGCGGCCCGGCCCACCGGGTAGAAGCTCTCGTACGTCGGGTAGCCCTCCTCGTCGAGGGGGCCCGTCTGGTTGAAGCCGAACTCCCAGTTCACCTTGTCGGCGGTGGAGACGTACAGCGTGCGGGTGCCGGGCAGGCTCTGCGGGGTGGGAGCGTACCAACCGCCGTCCTGCGTCGGCAGGATGCCGCCGGCGGAGACCTCGCCCTTCTTCTTCGGCGCGGCCGCGCCCATGGTGATCCTCACCTTGGCCAGCGCGGACGCGGCGAACTTCCGGTCGTAGCCGGTCGCGAGCTGCTTGACCTTGCCGCCGACCGCGATGTCGTACTCGGTCGAGGCGCCCGAGGTCCAGACGCCGCCCCAGTGCTGGGCGAGGGAGCCGTCGGTGATCTGCGGGCCGACGTGCAGCGTGCGGAAGTTGGCCGCCGACTGCATGATCACGCCGAAGGAGACCGCGTCGTTCTTCGTCTCGACGATGAAGTCCGGCGAGAGCATGACGGGCTTCGCCTTGGCGTCCGGGAGCGTGAACCTGACCGGCTTCGCCTTGCGGGCGTCGAACGTCAGCGTGGTGGTGCGGTCGACCGCGAGCTTGGGCTGCACGATCCAGTCCGTGCCCTTGGAGGCGTCGGTCGGGTGGCCGTAGACCGTGGAGTTGACCACGTACGTGCCCTTGGGCAGGCGGATCTTCGCGGTGCCGCCGGTGATCGGCGGGGTCAGGAACGTGCCGCCCGTCTCCCCGCCGAATCCGTAGAGCGTGCTCTCCACGTCGGCGGCCGGGCGGCCGTCGCGCCCGATGTGCTTGACGCTGACCTCGTAGGACTCGACCTCGCGCTCGACCGCGGCGGCCGTGCGCACGCTCTGCCCGTCGCCGGTGGCCACCAGGTACGCGGAGTAGACGCCGTTCACCGCGCCGCCGAGGCGGGTGTCGGCGGTCAGCGTCACGTCGGCGGTGCCGCCGGCGGGGACGGTGACCCGGTCCGCCCCGAGGGTGAAGAAGCCGGCCGGAGCGGGCTTGCCCTGCGGGTCGGTGCCCGTCGCCTTCAGGTCGAGGGTGACGTCACTGGAGCCGAGGTTGCGGTACGTGACCTTCTCGGTGGCGGGCTTGTCGTCGGTGTGCGGCCACAGTTGCTTGTCGAAGCTCACCGCGACCGGCTCCGCGACGACGCTCTGGGTGAGCGCGCGGTCCACCGCGATCCGGCCGGAGCCCTGCTGGAACGGGTTGTACGCGCCGGGCTTCGTGGACGCGGTGAGCGCGCCCTTCAACTCGGCGTACGTCCAGTCGGGGTGCTGCTGCTTGAGGAGGGCGGCCGCGCCCGCGACGTGCGGGGTGGCCATCGACGTACCGGAGATCGTGGCGTACCCGGCGGGCCGCTCGCCGACCTCCTCGGCGATCTGCGAGCCCGGCGGGATCGCGGCCGTGGTGTCCACGCCGGGAGCCGTCACGTCCGGCTTGATCGCGCCGTCCCCGATGCGCGGGCCGCGGCTGGAGAAGTCCGCCAGCCGGTCCGCGTCGTCGACCGCGCCCACGGTCAGCGCGGCGTCCGCGCTGCCCGGCGAGGAGATGGTCTCGGCCCAGTCGCCCGAGTTGCCCGCGGCGATCGCGAAGAGCACGCCCTTCTCGGCCGACAGCTTGTTGACCGCCGCCTCCAGCGGGTCCACCTCAGGGGTGTCACCGCCGCCGAGGCTCAGGTTGACGATGTCGGCGCCCTGGGCGACCGCCCACTCGATGCCGGCCAGGATGCCGGAGTCCTCGCCGGAGCCGCCGTCGTCGAGCACCTTGCCGACCAGCAGCTTGGCGTCCGGGGCCACGCCCTTGTACGCGCCGCCCGACTTCGCCCCGGTGCCCGCCGCGATCGAGGCGACGTGGGTGCCGTGGCCGACCCGGTCCTTGGTGTCGGCGGAGGCGCTGAAGTTCTTCTCCGCGACGACCTGGCCCTTCAGGTCCGGGTGGGTGGAGTCGGTCCCGGTGTCCAGGACGGCGATCTTGACGCCCTTGCCGGTGTACCCGGCCTTCCAGGCCGCCGGGGCGCCGATCTGGCCGACGCTCCGGTCCAGGCTGGCCCGGCGCACGCCGTCCAGCCAGACCCGGTCGACGCCGGCCGCGGTGGTGAGCCGCTCGCCACCGGAACGCTGGTCGGTGAGCGCCTTCCAGATGGCCGGCGCGTCCGAGGACGGCGTGGTGAGCGACTCGGCGTTCAGCGACCGCAGGCTGCGGCCGACCTCGGTGGAGCCCGCGTCGCGGACCTGCGCCCTGGCGGCGGCGGCCTGTTCGCCCCGGTAGCCGACGATCAGCTTCAGGTTGTCCCGGTGGGCCCGCCGGACCTCCGGGCGGCTCAGCTCGGTGACGTCGAACAGCCGCCGGTCGAGCTTGCCGGAGGCGATCAGCCGGTGGGCGTCGGCCGGGACGACGAGCGTGTGCCCCTTGCTGCTCATCCGCTGGACCAGGATGTGCTCGCGGCCCTTGGCGGGCCGGAAGCCGACCGGACGGCCCTTGGCGTCCACGGTGACCCGGTCGCCGGTGATGAGGGTCAGGTGGTGCAGGCCCCGGTCCTGGGCCCGCGTGCCGGACGCCTTCCCGGCCGGCTCCGGCTGGGCGGCGGCGGGACTGACCATGCCCGCCGCGAGCGCCACGGCTGCCGCCACGGCGACGGCCGGTATGCACGCGTTTCTCACGTGTCTGCGCAACTCTCCCCCTGGAGAACTCGGTGGTTCGTCGAGCTGCCGGGGCGCGGGCGCACCGCAGTGGCGGCCGCGACCTTCGGCTCACCGGACTAGAGGGGAGGGAGGGCGCGTTGGTTACACCGCGGGGCGGCGAAAAGCGAGTTGACGTGAAACAGCCGCCCTGCGGGGCGCGCGATGAGTTTCGGCCGCGCGCCCGGTCTGCCTGATGTGGATGCCGAGAGCCCGATCGCCCTGACCGTGACCGGCCGGATCGGCGCTGCCGCCGTACCCGGCCTCTGCGCCGAACTGGAGCGCCGCCTCGCCGACCGGCCGGAGGCCGCGCGCACGCCCGGCACCGCCGTGGACTGCGACGTCGGCGGTGTGGAGCGGCCCGACCTCGCCCTGGTCGAGGCGGTGGCCCGGCTGGCGCTCGTCGCCCGCCGGGCCGGCCGGGTCCTGCGGCTGCGCCGCGCGCGGCCGGAACTCCGCGCGCTCCTGGCGCTCGTGGGGCTGTCCGACGTGGTGGCCCTGGAGGACGGCCCGGAGGAACGCGCACCGGGGGCGCCGCGCTGAACGGGCGCGGCGCGGTGGCGCGTACGGCCGCCGGCCCGCCCCCGCGCGACGCGCGGCGAAGGGCGCCGGGCCGGCGGTCAGCCCCGGACGGCCGCCGGGGGCGACCCGCTCACGCCGGGCCGGCCGGCAGCCGGTCGGGCAGCCCGAACAGCGGGAACCAGCGCGGGACGTCCAGGAAGCAGTGCATCCCGGTGATCGCCCCGTCCTGTACGTCGAGGACCTGCACCGCCCACGGGACGTGGCCGGGGCCGTCCGGATCGGGCTTGTAGTGCGCGAACGCGGGGGAGCCGTTGGCCGACACCGGCACCAGCCGGGAGCCCGCGCACGCCGCGCCGATGGTGGTCATGAAGCCCGTGATGTCCCCGGTGCCCCGGAGCCACAGGTCGAACGGCGGCATCGTCATCACCGCGTCCTCGTGGAGCAGGGCGGTCAGGGCGGCCATGTCGTACCCCTCGAACGCCTTCACATAGCGCTCCAGCAGCTTCTGCTGCTCCGCGTCGAGCGGGTCCGCCGCGTCCCCGGCCCGGCCCGCCGTCTCGGTCAGGGTGGCGCGGGCCCGCTGGAGGGCGCTGTTGACCGAGGCGACCGAGGTCTCCAGCAGCTCGGCGACCTCCGCCGCCTTCCAGGCCAGGACCTCGCGCAGGATCAGCACCGCACGCTGCTTGGGCGGCAGGTGCTGGAGGGCGGCGACGAACGCCAGGCGCACCGACTCGCGGGCCACGGCCGCCTCCGCCGGGTCCTGGACCGAGGGCAGGACGCGGCCGTCGGGCATCGGCTCCAGCCAGACGTCCTCCGGGCGGGGCGTGAGCGCGGCCCGCGCGAGCGGGGTCGGGCCGGTCAGGTCGACCGGGCGGGCCCGCTTCTTGCCCGCTTTCAACATGTCCAGGCAGACGTTGGTGGCGATCCGGTAGAGCCAGGAGCGCAGCGAGGAGCGGCCCTCGAACGTGTCGAAGGCGCGCCAGGCGCGGACCAGGGTGTCCTGCACCGCGTCCTCGGCCTCGAAGGCCGAACCGAGCATCCGGTAGCAGTAACCGGTCAGCTCGATCCGGTGCGCCTCCAGCCGGCTGTCCACGGCTCCGTCGCCGTCCGCCGCGGCCCCCGCGGCCGTCGTCGTGGTCACATCGCTCATCGCTCCACCCCTGTCGCGCGCCTCGCGCCGGGCATCCGCCACCCGGTACGTCGGAAGCTACCGCAGGCCACTGACAACGCGGGGGGAAAGCGGCCAGGGGGCGCCGGGCGCGGTGGCCGCGGCCACGCTCCGCCCGACGCCCCGCGGGCCGGCGGGCGGCCCGGAACGCGTCGCTCAGGTGCCGGGCTTGCGCCCGTAGACGTACACGTCGTCGCCGTTCTTCAGCAGCTTCCAGTATGCCTTCGCGTCGGCGGGCCGCATGTTGACGCAGCCCCCGGAACCCGGCGGGTTGTACATGGACTTGGTGACCGAGTGGAACGCCTGCCCGCCGTCGAAGAACTGGGAGTGCGGCATCCAGACCTTGTAGATGGTCGACCAGTGCTTGACGCTGCGCATGTAGATCTTCTTCGACCCGGTCCGCGTCTCCGCGCCGTCCCGGCCGGTCCGCACCGGCACGGGCCCGTACACCAGCTTCTTGCCGTCCTGCACCCAGCTCAGTTGCCGGGTCAGGTCGACGCAGGCGATGCGCCCCTTGTTCGTGGGGCACTTCCCGGCCTTGTTCGGGGTCTTGCCGGCCGCCCGCTGGGCGAGCATCGTGTCCATGGTGCGCCAGGTCAGCGGCCCGGCGTACCCGATCGTCGGGGTGATGCCGTGGGCCTTCTGGAACGCCTGCGTCGCCTTGCAGTCCGCCGGCGACTGCCTGCCGTCGACGGGCCGCTTCAGGAACTTCTCGACCTGCTTCTGATACGGGCCGGTCGACGTCGTGCAGGACGCCGCGTGGGCGGCCGTGCCGGTGCCCAGGACCAGGGCCGGTGCGGCCACCAGTCCGGCCGCGGACAGCGCCACCCCGCGCCGCAGTCCTCCCGCCGATATCCTCGCCATGATCCCCATGTGCGCCAACTCCCCTTCGTCCCCCGTGCGTTGTTGGTTACGTCTGTGAGACGGGCGAGGGGGTTCGGTGGTTGCGCAGCGGTATGTCACGGTTGCGTCCCGGCGGGGGCGCGGCGCGGGGGCGGACCGCCCGGTTCAGCGGGTGGCCGGAATGGGCGCCCGCCGCTCGATCCGGGCCGCCCGCGTCCCGTACAGCGTGACGGAGACGACGCCCAGGACCGCGGCCAGGCCCAGCGCCACCGTGGCCGCCCAGCCCCCGGCGTGGAAGGCGACGGCGCCCAGCGTGCCGCCCGCGCTGGCGCCCAGGTAGTACGCCGACTGGTAGAGCGCCGAGGCCTGCGCCCGGCCCGTCGCCGCCGTGCGGCTCACCGAGGACGAGGCGACCGCGTGCCCGGCGAAGAAACCGGCCGTGATCAGCACCAGGCCCAGCAGCACGGCGGACAGCCGGTCGGCCAGCGAGAGCAGCAGCCCGGCGGCGGTGGTGGAGACCGCCAGGTAGAGCGCGCCCCGGCGGCCGAGCCGGGCCACCAGGCGGCCGGCCGCCGCGGAGGAGGCCGTGCCGACCAGGTAGACCAGGAAGATCGAGCCGATGACGCCCTGCGGCAGGCTGAACGGCTCCTCGACCAGCCGGTAGCCGATCACCGTGTAGACCGCGCCGAACACCGTCATGAACAGCGCGCCGATGGCGTACAGCCGCACCAGCAGCGGATTGGCCAGATGGGCGCCGACGGCCCTGGCCAGCGCCTTCGGGCTGAGCGAACCGGGCGTGAAGTTGCGGGCGGCGGGGATCAGGAAGTGGAACGCCAGGGCGCACGCCAGCGCCAGCAGCCCGACCGCTCCGAGCGCCGCGCGCCACCCCCAGAGCTGGGCCACCCAGCCGGTGAGGATGCGGCCGCTCATGCCGCCGATGCTGTTGCCCGCGACGAACAGCCCGATCGCGGCGACCAGCGCCTTGGGCCGCACCTCCTCCGCGAGATACGCCATCGCGGAGGCCGGCAGCCCGGCGAGCGCCGCACCCTGCACGGCCCGCAGCGCGATCAGCGCGCCCATCGACGGGGCGAACGGGATCGCCAGTCCGACCAGCACCGCGACCGCCAGCGACACCGTCATCATCTGCCGCCGCCCGAACCGCTCCGAGAGCGCGCTCAGCGGCAGCACGCACAGTGCCAGCGCACCGGTGGCCGCCGAGACCGTCCAGCTCGCCTGGCCCGCGGTCGCGCCGAAGGAGGCGGAGACGGCGGGCAGCAGCGCCTGCGTGGAGTAGAGGAGGACGAAGGCCGCGACACCGGCGGCGAAGAGGGCGAAGCTCATCCGGCGGTAGCCGGGGCGGCCGGGCTCGAGGCGCTCGGCGGCGCGGGCGGCGGGCGCGGGCGCGGTGTCGGGGGAAGCGGGGGACGACGGGGCAGCGGCATCCACCATGAGCGTGGATGCCGCGGTACTGGCAGGAGGCATACGCCGAACGTAGGCGCACCGGTTTCATGCGTCCAATGCACGAACTGGCCATAATCAATCCCATGGCGCATGAACGCAGCTCACAGCCTCGGGTGTCACCGAGTAGTTACGAAGAAGACATCCGCGCCGTCCTCGCGCCCCGCCTCGCCTACTTCGAGGCCGTCGCCCGCCACGAGCACGTCACCCGCGCCGCGCACGAGCTGGGCGTCCCGCAGTCCACGCTCTCGCGGGCCATGGCGCGGCTCGAAGCGGACCTGGGCGTCGCCCTGTTCGCCCGCAGGGGCCGCACGGTCTCGCTCACCCCGGCCGGCCGCACCTTCCTCACCTCGGCGGAACGCGCCCTGGCCGAGGTCGAGAAGGCCGCCGACTCCGTCCGGGCCGACGCCGACCCGGCGGCGGGGCGGGTCTCCTTCGGCTTCCTGCACACCATGGGCTCGGAGACCGTGCCCGCCCTGATCCGGGCGTTCCGGGCCGACCACCCCCGCGTCCGCTTCCAACTCGTGCAGAACTACGGCGAGGCGATGATCGAACGGCTGCGCGCGGGCGGCCTCGACCTCTGCCTCACCTCGCCCGTGCCCGACGAGCCGGGCCTCGTCGCCCGCCGCCTCGACGAGCAGCGGCTGCGGCTGGTGGTCCCGGACGACCACCGGCTCGCGGGCCGCCGCCGGGTCCGCCTCGCGGAGGCCGCGGACGAGACGTTCGTGACCCTGGAGCCCGGTTACGGGCTGCGCCGGATCACCGACGACCTCTGTGCGCAGGCCGGCTTCACCCCGCGTGTGGCCTTCGAGGGCGAGGAGGCGGAGACCCTGCGCGGCCTGGTCGCCGCCGGGCTCGGGGTGGCCCTGCTGCCGCCGCCCGCGGTCGCCCGCCCCGGAGTCGTCGAGCTGACGGTGACCGCCCCGCGCGCGGCCCGCGAGATCGGCGTCGCCTGGCTGGACGGCCACCCGGACACCCCGCCGGTCGCCGCCTTCAAGCGCTTCCTGCTCTCCCGCCGGGGGAACCTGCTGCCGGAGTGACCGGGCCGGCGCCCGGCGGCCGCCGCGCCGCCCTGCACGGCCGGACCCCGGCCGGACGTACGCCCACCCGCCCGCCTGCTGCCGTGTGACCGCCGCTCGGTACGGCGCGACGCCCGCGGCCCCCGGCGTACGCCCGCCCGCCGCCACGTGACCGCCGCCTCGCCCGGCGTACGCCCGGAGCCCCGGTGCGACGCAGGCCCGCGCCCCTCACGGCGTACGCCGATCACCCGGCTCGGCGTACGCCCGCGCGAGGCCCGAGCGGCCCGTTCTCAGTGCCGCAGCGACCGGCCGAACCCGTCGGCCAGCGGCATCCGCAGCCCGAGCGGCGGCGGCGCGGCCAGCGCGTCCGCGACCGGGCGGGCGTAGGACCGGGTGAACAGCGAGCCCCGGACGAAGTCGGCGGCCAGCGCCATCACTTCGGCGCGGTGCTCACGCAGCGCGTGCCCGTCGGAGTGGACCTCGAAGCGGCAGGTGTCCCGGTTGACCTTCTTCGCCCGCTCCGCCAGCCGGTAGGACGCCTCGGGGTCGGTGCGCCCGTCGTTGGTGCCGTGCACGATCAGCACCCGCCGCCCCCGCAACTGCCGGACCGGCTCCGGCTCGGGCGCCTCCTCCTCGGGCAGCCACGGGGCCATCGCCAGCACGGAGTCGACCGCGTCGTGCCCGGCCGCCCGGAGCGCCGCCCGGCCGCCCATCCCGTGGCCGACCAGGCAGACCGGCACGTCCCCGTACCGCCGTTGCACCTCGCCGACCGCCCACGCGGCGTCCTCGACGGGGTGGGCGTCGTCCGCGTTCCAGCCCCGGCAGCGGTAGCGCAGCACGTGCACCGCGAGCCCGTCGCCCTCCCCGGCGCGCGCCAGGGCGCGGGCGAACGGCGGATGCACCGCGTACGCCAGGGGGAAGGGGCGGCGCCGGGAGTCGGCCCGGCCGTCGGGGAGCAGCAGGGCCACGCCGCTGACCTCGCGGGCGCCGGCCGTCCGGACGGCCCGTCCCAGCGTGGCGGCGGACCGGGTGAGTGCGCGCTGTGCCATGACAGAACAGTGTCAGAAGGCCAGGTGTACGCCACCCGTCTTCCCGGTCACTGTTGCGCATCGACACCGAGCGCTCTACGCGCGTAGGCGTTAGAGTGCCCAGATGACGAGCCAGACCGCGAACGCCCCTGATTCCGACCAGATCCGGCGCGCCCCCAAGGTGCTCCTGCACGACCATCTCGACGGCGGCCTGCGGCCGGGCACCGTCATCGAGCTGGCCCGCGCGCAGGGCTACGACTCCCTCCCCGAGACCGAGGCCGACAAGCTCGGCGCCTGGTTCCGCGAGGCCGCCGACTCCGGCTCGCTGGAGCGCTACCTGGAGACGTTCGCCCACACCTGCGCCGTCATGCAGAGCCGTGACGCGCTGTTCCGGGTGGCGGCGGAGTGCGCCGAGGACCTCGCCCAGGACGGCGTCGTCTACGCCGAGATCCGCTACGCCCCCGAGCAGCACCTGGAGGGCGGGCTCACCCTGGAGGAGGTCGTCGAGGCGGTCAACGCGGGCTTCCGCGAGGGCGAGCGCCTGGCCCGCGCGGCCGGCCACCGCATCCGCGTCGGCGCCCTGCTCACCGCGATGCGCCACGCGGCCCGCGCGCTGGAGATCGCGGAGCTGGCCAACGGCTACCGCGACCAGGGCGTGGTGGGCTTCGACATCGCGGGCGCCGAGGCCGGGTACCCGCCCACCCGCCACCTCGACGCGTTCGAGTACCTCAAGCGCGAGAACAACCACTTCACCATCCACGCGGGCGAGGCCTTCGGCCTGCCGTCGATCTGGCAGGCCCTGCAGTGGTGCGGCGCCGACCGGCTCGGCCACGGGGTGCGGATCATCGACGACATCGAGGTCGCCGAGGACGGCACGGTCACCCTGGGCCGGCTCGCCTCCTACGTACGGGACAAGCGCATTCCGCTGGAGATGTGCCCGACCTCCAACCTCCAGACCGGAGCCGCCGCCTCGTACGCGGAGCACCCCATCGGGCTGCTCCGGAAGCTGCATTTCCGCATCACCGTGAACACGGACAACCGGCTGATGAGCGGCACGAGCATGAGCCGGGAATTCGAGCGGCTGACCGAGGCGTTCGGATACACGTTCGACGACATGCAGTGGTTCACCGTCAATGCGATGAAATCAGCGTTCATTCCTTTCGACGAACGTCTCGCCATGATCAATGACGTCGTCAAGCCCGGATACGCGGCGCTGAAATCGGAGTGGCTTTTCCGTCAGACCGCTGCGACCAGCGGTTCTTCCCCGAACGCGGGCTGATGGGCTGACATACGGAAAAGGGCCGGGGAACATGTCCCGGCCCTTTTCGCCGTGTCGGGGTGTTTGCGGAGGGGGCGGTGCGGTGGCTAGCTTGCAGAGCCGCTTCCATCCCCTTCCCAAGGATGAATCTCCCATGAAGAAGTTTGCCGCCAGGACCCTCGGCGCCGCCGCTCTCGGCGCCGCTTTCGCCGCCGTCGCCGCGGGCACCGCCTCCGCCGCCCCCGCCCTGCCGCTCGACGCCGCGGCCGAAGTGCTCCCCGCCCCGGCCGCGGCCCTGGACACCCTGGCCACCTCCGGCCGGGCCGAGCCGGTCCAGGAGACCACCGGCAAGGTCCTCGGCGGCGCGACCCCCGCCGCGGCCGCCCCGGTCACCGGCCTGCTCGGCGGGCTGCCCACCCAGGGCCTGACCGCCACCGCCATCCCGCTCGGCTGACCCGCGCCTCCGCACACCGGTGGGGCGCACACCCTGATGCCAGGGTGTGCGCCCCACCGGCGCGTCACCGGTCCCAGGCCCGCGCGGCCGGGGCGCCCCTCCCCTCCGAGGGAAGCAGCACCCACAGCGCCAGGTAGAGCAGGAACTGCGGGCCGGGCAGCAGGCACGAGGCGACGAAGACGACGCGCATCGTGGTGGCGGTGGTGCCGAAGCGCCGGGCCAGCGCCGCGCACACTCCGCCGATCATGCGTCCTTCGCGGGGACGGACAAGTGCGGCCATGGTGGGCTCCTTCGCGAACCGTCGAGGGGGGAGCGGTCCAGTGCGTGCTCCCGACACCTCCATGGTGCCGCGACGAACGGGGACAAAGCATCGCTCTACGGGGCGAGACCGACCCCGGTAATCGTCGGGGTCGAACCCCCAGGGGCCTCGTCCCCGAGTCGGGTCTCCGCCCGGCGGCCGGGCAGGTCCCGCACCCCCGACAGCCCCCGGCGGCGCAGCCGCCCCCGGCAGGCCGGGACCAGCGCGAGGTGGGCCAGCGCCACCCCCGAGGCGTTCAGCAGCAGCGAGTCGACGTCGACCACCTGGCCGGGCACCCCGGTCTGGCCCAGCTCGATGGCGAGCGAGATCAGCGCCCCGGCGGTGACCGTCCGCAGCAGCGAGACCCACGGCGAGACCAGGACCCGCCCCCCGGCCATCGGCAGCAGCACCCCCAGCGGGGCCAGCAGGAGCAGCGCGCCGCCGATGCGCCGCGCCGCCCGCACCGGGCCGAGCGCGAGGTCCGCCCTGATCCCGGCGAACGGCTCGAAGTTCGCGGCCGCGGTCCAGGGCACGTCCAGCGGGCGCAGCGTCAGCCACCCGACGAGCAGCAGATGCGCGAGCAGGAGGGCGATCCCCGCCGCGCGGAACCCGATGACGGTCCGACCGCCGAAACCTTCACGCACACCCCCCAAGACGCCCCGAGCGGCAGGATCGGTTCCGCGACCTCCACCGGGGCGGCCGGCCCCGTGTCAGGGCAGCCGGAGGGCGTCCGGCGTGACCACGTCCTGTGGCCGGGACTTCGTCTGCGAGGTGCACAGATAGCCGCGCGGCGGGTAGTCGCCGGGGCCGCCCAGGACCACCGAGCCGCCCGTGGGAAGCGCCTCGCTCTCCGCGTACGTGCACACGAGCTGGGCCAGCGCCTCCGCCGACAGGTCCTCCGGCTGGCTGCTGAGGCGCAGCGTGCCCGCCGGGTCGCCCTTCCGCGCCGGTACGACCCGCAGGCCCGCCGGGACCGCGGTGGAGAACCCGGCCCGGCGCTCCCCGGCGGGCGGCGCCTGCTGGACCTCCCTGAGCAGGGCGCGGGCGACCGCCTGCCGGTCGGGGCCGACCGCCTCGGCGGCCACCGGACGGTCCACGGTCACCAGCCGGGAGGCGCACACCAGGTACACCTCGGCGGTCGTCCCGCCCGGCGGCCGGGTCGTGATCTCCGAGGCGGACAGCCGGCACGGCACCCGCGACGGCGCGGGTCCCGCGTCCACCGGCACCGACGTCGTACGGATGCCGCAACCGGAGACCAGCGCAGCGGCGGCCAGCACGGCCGCCAGACAGGCCGCGCCGGGCCCCCGCGCCGGGGCGCGCTCCGCGGACCGCCTCCGCGCCGGCGCCCGAAGGCGCGGGGCCCGTCCGCCGTACGTGCCGTCGCCGCGCTTCACGTCGTACCGTCCTCGTCCCGTGCGCGCGCCTCCGGACCGTCCCGCCGCGCCAGCTTCTCGGCGTCGCGCGGCAGCCGCAGCTCGAAGACGGCGCCGCCCTCGGGGCAGTTCGCGGCCGTGATGTCGCCGCCGTGGATGTGCGCGTTCTCCATCGCGATGGAGAGCCCCAGACCGCTGCCCTCCGAACGCGGCCGGGAGGCGCTGGCCTTGTAGAACCGGTCGAACACGTGCGGCAGCACCTCCTCGGGGATGCCCGGACCGTGGTCCCGTACCTCGATGACCAGCTCCTCGCCCTCGGTGCGGACCGCGACCCCGACCGGGGAGCCGCCGTGCTTGAGGGCGTTGCCGATCAGGTTGGCGAGGATCACGTCGAGCCGGCGCGGATCGAGCCGGACCATCATGCCGCGCTCGGCGTCCAGGTCCACGGCGTCCAGCCAGGCCCGCGCGTCGATGCACGCGGTGACCTGGTCCGCGACGTCCACGGTGTCCAGCACCAGGCGGGCCGTGCCCGCGTCGAAGCGGGTCACCTCCATCAGGTTCTCCACCAGGTCGTTGAGGCGCCGGGTCTCGCTGACCACCAGGTGCACGGCGGGCGCGATCATCGGGTCGAGGCTGTCCGCCTCGTCCTCCAGCACCTCCGCCACCGCGGTGATCGCGGTCAGCGGGGTGCGCAGCTCGTGCGACATGTCGGCGACGAACCGGCGGCTCGACTCCTCCCGCGCGCTCATGTCCGCGACCTTCTTCTCCAGCGAGTCGGCCGCCTTGTTGAACGTCCGCGAAAGGTCGGCGAGTTCGTCCGTGCCGGAGACCACGAGCCGGGTGTCGAGCTTGCCCTCGCCGAGCTTGCGGGCCGCCTCGCCGAGCCGCTGCACGGGCCGCAGCACCGTCGTGGCCGCGGCCTGGGCGAGCAGGGCCGAGCCGATCAGCGCCAGCGCGGTGGCGATCCCCAGCGACCAGGCCAGCGAGTTGAGGTCCTGCCGCTCCTGGTCGAGGGACTTGAGCATGTACCCGGTCGGGCCGCCGCCGATGATCCGGACGCCGGCGACCAGGTACGGCGTGCCCTCGATGCTCGTCCGCTGCCAGAACAGGCGGTACTCGTGCTCGTTGTTCGACGTCAGCGGCTGCTTGCGGGCCACCTGCCGCTGGAGCGAGTCCGGCACGTGGGCCCGCGTGAACGTGTCGAGGTCGGAGTAGCCGACGATCGGCTTGCCCCGCTCGCGCTCGTCCTCCAGCAGGACGCTGTAGCCGGGACTGCTGGAGGCCATCTTCACCGCGGCCCGCTGGAGGTCGTCCTTGGTGGGCCGCTCCGGCAGCGCGGCGGCCGTGTCCTGCATCTGCCGCCGGAAGTCGTCGAGCGCCGCGTCCTGGGTGCGGGTGAGCACGGCCTCCCGGTTGAGCCAGTACGCGATCCCCGACGCGGAGACCGCGGCGGTCAGCGCCACCAGCGCGAACACCACGACCAGGCGCAGCCGCAGACTCGTCCAGCGCAGACCCGCGCGCAGCGACCGCTTGGCGGTCGCGGTCACTGAGGCGAGTCCAGCCGGTAGCCCACGCCCCGCACCGTGCGGATCAGGGTCGGCGAGGACGGCACGTCCTCGACCTTCGCGCGCAACCGCTGCACACAGGCGTCCACCAGGCGCGAGTCGCCCAGGTAGTCGTGCTCCCACACCAGCCGCAGCAACTGCTGCCGGGACAGGGCCTGGCCGGGCCGGCGGCTCAGCTCCAGCAGGAGCCGCAGCTCGGTCGGGGTGAGCTGGAGGTCCTCGCCGTCCTTGGTGACGGTCATGGCGGAGCGGTCGATGACCACGTTGCCGAAGGTCGCCGAGTCGGTCGACTCGCGCTCGCCGCGGCGCAGCACCGCCCGGATGCGGGCGTCCAGCACCCGCCCCTGGACGGGTTTGACCACGTAGTCGTCCGCGCCGGACTCCAGTCCCACCACGACGTCGATGTCGTCGCTGCGCGCGGTCAGCAGAATGATCGGCAACTGGTCGGTGCGGCGGATGCGCCGGCAGACCTCGAAACCGTCGATTCCGGGCAGCATCACATCCAGCACGACCAGGTCGGGCCGCTGCTCGCGCAGCAGCTCCAGGCCGTCCTCTCCCGTCGCCGCGGTGGCCACACGGTGGCCCTGGCGTGACAACGAGAGTTCGAGGGCCGTGCGGATGGCGTCGTCGTCCTCGATCAGCAGCAGGAAAGGCACGGACGTCATTCTGGCCCATGGTGGCGCTTCAGTTCGACCCACGGCCCGATCCGCCCTTCGGACACGGCCTCGGCCACCCTGTGACAGGTCTGTGACAGTCGGGGAACAGGGCCATGAAACTGCCCCGGCAAGCTCGTCGGCACAGGCAACGAACGGACTCCACCGATAGGGGGCGCGAGATGAACGCACTGCACGGCACCAGCTCGAGCGCTGTTGTCACGCGTCTCCACGACATCGGCCGGAGCACGGACAAGTCCGCCGCCGGGGCGGGGAGTTCCCTGGCCGAGCGGGGCCGGGAGCTCGCGGGGGCGCGGGGCTGCGTCCGCGGCTCCGGTCGCCAGCGCCCGCCGGTGGCCGAACCGGTGCGCAAGCAGCCGTACATGACGGTGGTCGACGGGTCCGCCGGGGACGACGCGCCGAGCGCGTACGGGAAGCCCGCGGGGGACCGCGCGGCCCGGCCGGAGGGCGCGGACGCCGAAGCGGCGTTCACGGCCTACGTCCAGGAGCGGCGGGCCTCCCTCTACGCGACCGCCTACCACCTGACCGGCGACCGGTTCGAGGCCGAGGACCTGTTGCAGAGCGCCCTGTTCTCGACGTACCGGGCGTGGGACCGCATCAGCGACAAGGCGGCGGTCGGCGGCTATCTGCGCCGCACCATGACCAACCTGCACATCAGCGCCTGGCGCCGGCGCAAGGTGAACGAATACCCGACCGAGGAGCTGCCGGAGACGGTGGGCGACACGGACGCGATGCGCGGCACGGAGCTGCGGGCGGTGCTCTGGCAGGCGCTCGCCCGGCTGCCCGAACTCCAGCGCACGATGCTGGTCCTGCGGTACTACGAGGGCCGCACCGACCCGGAGATCGCGTCCATACTCGGCATCAGTGTCGGCACGGTGAAGTCGAGCATCTGGCGCACGCTGCGCCGGCTGCGCGAGGACGAGGTCCTCAGCTTCGGACGTGACGAGCAGGAGTCCTTCGGCGAGCTGGTGGCCTGAAGGCGACGGGGGAGGGAAGGGGCTCACCGCTTCGGGGGAGGCGGAAGCCACGGGGGAGGAAACGGCTCTTCGCGTCGGGGGAGGCGAGGGCACGGGGGAGGCAAGGGCCCACCGCTTCGGGGGAGGCGAGGGCCACGGGGGAGGAAACGGCTCTTCGCTTCGGGGGAAGCGGGGGCCACGGGGGGAAACGGCCCTCCGTCTCGGATGAGGCGGGGGTACGGGGGAGGCAAGGGCTCACCGCTTCGGGGGAGGCGGAAGCCACGGGGGAACGGCCCTCCGCTTCGGGGGAGGCGGGGGCACGGGGAACACAGCGGGGTCGTACGGGCCGATGGCTCGTACGGCCCCGCTGCCCGTTCGGCCCCTCACCGGTCGCCTGCGCGCCGCCTATGCCGCCTCGTGCGCCACCGGCGTGCGCCGGCAGCGGCCCGCCGCCGCGGCGGCCAGTCGGCCCAGTGCCTCGTCCTTGCCGCAGGGGTGTGCGCCCAGAGCCGTCTGGCGGGCCACGATGCGCCGCTCGGCCCGCATCAGCCGCCAGCCGCGCCGCAGCAGGAACGGCGCCGACTTGCGGCCCTCGCGCAGATCCCGCGCCAGCCGCCGCCGGAACGTCGTGGACGGGCGGCCGCGCAGGCACAGCGCGTCCGCCAGCAGCCCCAGCGCCTGGCAGCGCGCGACGATCTCGGCCGCGAAGATGCCCTCGGCCACGAACAGGGGCGAGCGCTCGATGTGGAAGACCTCGTGGTCCGTACGGGAGCTGGTGGCGATGTCGTACACCGGCACGTCGGTGCGCCCGGTCCGGCACAGTGCGGCGATGGCCGCGACCGCCGCGTCCGCGTCCCAGGAGGCGGGGGAGTCCCAGTCGATGTCCGCGGAGTCGGCGACGCGCGGCAGCGTCGGGTCGTCGCCCTCCTTGTAGAAGTCGTCCAGGCGCAGCACCGGTAGGCCGGTGCGGGCGGCGAGGGAGGACTTGCCGGAGCCGGAGGGGCCCGCGAGCAGGACGACACGGGCGGGGATCGGTTGGGAACTCACAGAACACAAGTGTGACGCATTGACCCGCACAGGGGACCCCTCGGGTCTCCTGTTGGTACCGGACACCCCCTCTCAACTACTCTGCGCGCACAGACGATTACCCTACGAGGCTCGATCAGGTGGAAACATGGCACGTCACGCACGAAAGCCCGAACGTCGCGTCCTGCTGCGCGCCGGTCTGACCGTCACCGCTCTGGGGGCCGCCCTGGGGGCCGGGATGGGCTCCGCACAGGCCGCCGTCACCCTGCCGGCCATCGCCGAAGTCCCCGAGCAGGACGTCCCCTCCGCCCTCCAGGCGGTCGGCGAGAAGGCCGGGCCCGCGGTGACCAGCGCGCTCGGCACCTCACTGGCCGGCAGCGTCGCCCCGATCACCGACCTCCGGCTCGACCCGCTCGCGGGCACCGGGGTGGACCCGCTGGACAACGCCGTGGGCACCCAGGTCGCCGACTTCCAGCCGCTGTCCACGGCTGCCCTGACCGGGCCGATCTCCAGCGGCGGCTCGCTCGGCGACCTGCCGGTGGTGGGGACGGTGACCCGGCTCGTCACCGGCTGAGCCCGCCGCGCGACGGACGGGGCCGCCCCTCTCCGGCGTCCGGGAGCGGGGCGGCCCCGTCCGGGGCGTCGCGGCGCGTGTCAGTACGAGGAGCCCGAGGCCCCCAGCGCGCCGGTCGGGTGCCAGACCGTCTTGGTCTCCAGGAAGGCCGTCAGCCGCTCCGTGCCGGGCGCGGCGAGCCAGTCCGCCGCGCCGGAGCCGTCCGCGGGGCGGGGGCGCAGCACCCGCTTCAGGTTGTCCGCGGCCGCGACCTCCAACTCCTTCGCCAGGTCGGCCCCGGCCCCGGTGAGGTCGATCGCGTTGACGTCCTGGTGGGCGGCGAGCGGGGCCGCCAGCTCCGCCGTCGCGCCGGAGAGGATGTTGACGACACCGCCCGGCACGTCGGAGGTGGCCAGCACCTCGCCCAGCGACAGGGCGGGCAGCGGGGCGTCGGCGGAGGCGATCACCACGGCCGTGTTGCCGGTCGCGATCACCGGGGCGAGCACCGAGACCAGGCCGAGGAGCGAGGACTCCTGCGGCGCGAGGACCGCGACGACGCCGGTCGGCTCGGGGGTGGAGATGTTGAGGAACGGGCCCGCGACCGGGTTGGCCGCGCCCGCGATCTGCCCGATCTTGTCGGTCCAGCCCGCGTACCAGACCCAGCGGTCGATCGCCGCGTCCACCAGGGGCGCCGCCTTGGACTTCGACAGCCCCTCGGCCGCCGCCACTTCGCGGACGAACTGGTCCCTGCGGCCCTCCAGCATCTCCGCGACGCGGTAGAGGACCTGGCCGCGGTTGTACGCGGTCGCGCCCGACCAGCCGCCGAACGCCTTGCGCGCGGCGACGACCGCGTCACGCGCGTCCTTGCGGGAGGAGCGCGGCGCGTTGGCGAGCCACTGGCCCTTCGAGTCCGTCACCTCGTACACCCGGCCGCTCTCGGAGCGGGGGAACTTGCCCCCGACGTACAACTTGTAGGTCTTGAAGACGCTCGTACGGTTCTGCTCAGACATCGAGGTACGCCTCCAGGCCGTGGCGGCCGCCCTCGCGGCCGTAGCCCGACTCCTTGTAGCCGCCGAACGGCGACGTCGGGTCGAACTTGTTGAACGTGTTGGCCCAGACGACGCCCGCACGGAGCCGGCCCGCCACCGCGAGGATGCGGGAGCCCTTCTCCGTCCAGATGCCGGCCGAGAGGCCGTACTGACTGTTGTTGGCCTTGGCGACCGCCTCGTCCGGGGTGCGGAAGGTGAGGACGGACAGCACCGGGCCGAAGATCTCGTCGCGCGCCACCGTGTGCGCCTGGGTGACGCCGGTGAACAGCGTCGGGGCGAACCAGTAACCGGTGGACGGCAGTTCGCACGGGGCCGACCAGCGCTCGGCGCCCTCGGCCTCGCCGGTCTCCACCAGCGCGGTGATCCGGGCGAGCTGCTCGGGGGAGTTGATCGCGCCGATGTCGGTGTTCTTGTCCAGCGGATCGCCCAGGCGCAGCGTGGAGAGCCGGCGCTTGAGGGCGTCGAGCACCTCGTCGTGGACCGACTCCTGGACCAGCAGACGGGAGCCGGCGCAGCAGACCTGGCCCTGGTTGAAGAAGATCCCGGTCACGATGCCCTCGACGGCCTGGTCGATCGGGGCGTCGTCGAAGACGATGTTCGCGCCCTTGCCGCCCAGCTCCAGGGTGACCTTCTTGTCCGTCCCCGCGACCTGTCGGGCGATGGCCTTGCCGACGGCGGTCGAGCCGGTGAAGGCGACCTTGTCCACGCCGGGGTGGGAGACGAGGGCCTCGCCCGCGTCGCCGTAACCGGTCAGGATGTTGACGACGCCCTTGGGCAGCCCGGCCTGGCGGCAGACGTCCGCGAAGAACAGTGCGCTCAGCGGGGTCGTCTCGGCGGGCTTCAGGACCACCGTGTTGCCGGTGGCGAGCGCCGGGGCGATCTTCCACGCGAGCATCAGCAGGGGGAAGTTCCACGGGATGACCTGGCCCGCCACGCCCAGCGGGCGGGGGTTCGGGCCGTACCCGGCGTGGTCCAGCTTGTCGGCCCAGCCCGCGTAGTAGAAGAAGTGCGCCGCGACCAGCGGGAGGTCCGCGTCACGGGTCTCCTTGATCGGCTTGCCGTTGTCGAGGGTCTCCAGGACGGCCAGCTCGCGGCTGCGCTCCTGGATGATCCGCGCGATCCGGAAGAGGTACTTGGCGCGCTCGGAGCCGGGCAGCGCCGACCACGTCGAGAAGGCGGCGCGCGCGGCGCGCACGGCCCGGTCCACGTCCGCCGCGCCCGCCCGCGCGACCTCCGACAGGACCTCCTCGGTGCTCGGCGAAACGGTCTTGAAGACCTTGCCGTCGGCGGCCTCGGTGAACTCGCCGTCGATGAACAGCCCGTACGAAGGGGCGATGTCGACGACGGAGCGGGACTCCGGCGCCGGTGCGTACTCGAATGCGGATGCCATGGCGTATCAGTCCACCGTCACGTAATCGGGGCCGGAGTAACGGCCGCTACTGAGCTTCTGACGCTGCATCAGCAGGTCGTTGAGCAGGCTGGACGCGCCGAACCGGAACCAGTGGGGGTCCAGCCAGTCCTCGCCCGCCGTCTCGTTCACCAGCACCAGGAACTTGATCGCGTCCTTGGTGGTGCGGATGCCGCCGGCCGGCTTCACGCCGACCTGCACGCCGGTCTGCGCCCGGAAGTCGCGCACGGCCTCCAGCATCAGCAGGGTGTTGGCGGGGGTGGCGTTCACGGCCACCTTGCCCGTCGAGGTCTTGATGAAGTCCGCGCCCGCCAGCATCCCGATCCAGGAGGCCCGGCGGATGTTGTCGTACGTGGACAGCTCGCCGGTCTCGAAGATCACCTTGAGGCGGGCGGCCCCGCACTCCGCCTTCACGGCGGTGATCTCCTCGTACACCTTGAGGAAGCGGCCGGAGAGGAAGGCCCCCCGGTCGATCACCATGTCGATCTCGTCCGCCCCGGCCGCCACGGCCTCGCGGACGTCCGCGAGCTTGACGTCCAGCGCGGCGCGGCCGGCCGGGAACGCGGTCGCCACGGACGCCACCTTCACGCCGGAACCGGCGAGCGCCGCCGAGGCGGTGGCCGCCATGTCGGGGTAGACGCAGACCGCCGCGGTGCGCGGGGTCGTGCGGTCGGTCGGGTCGGGGTGGACGGCCTTCGCGGCGAGAGCCCGGACCTTGCCGGGCGTGTCCGCGCCTTCCAGCGTCGTCAGGTCGATCATCGAGATGGCGAGGTCGATGGCGTACGCCTTGGCCGTCGTCTTGATCGAACGGGTGCCGAGGGCGGCGGCCCGCGCGTCCAGGCCGACGGCGTCGACGCCGGGCAGCCCGAACAGGAAGCGGCGCAGCGCACTGTCGGACGCCGTCACGTCGGAGAGCGGGGCGCCTCCCCGCTCGGACGCGCTTGAGGGCTGGGGGGAGGGAGCAGTGGTGGGCATGGTCACCAGAGGAGCATATCTACGCGCGTAGCGACCTGTACAGGGGCCCGTCCGCCCCCGCGTTCCGCCCCCTCCGCCTTCCGCGGCGCCCGGCCGCCCCGCCGCCTTCCGCGCCCGTCGGGCAGAATCGGCCCCATGACGAGCCCCACGCCTCCCGCGCAGACGCCCCCCGCCGAGCGGGTCCACCGCTCCGTCGCCGCGCTGGTCTGCGGGGTGCTGCTGCTCCTGCTGATCGCCTGGATGGCGGGCGACGCCATGATCCGGGGCGAGGGCCGGACGCCGTGGCTGGCCCCTGCCGCGCTGCTCGTCGTGGTGCCGCTGGTCGTGGCGTTCACCCTGCGCCCGGCGGTCTTCGTCGACGGCGAGCGCATCCGCGTCCGCAACCCGTTCCGGACGATCCAGCTCCCGTGGACCGAGGTCGCCGACGTCCGGGCCGGGTACTCCTCCGAGCTGATCGCCCAGGACGGGGCGAAGTACCAGCTCTGGGCCATCCCCGTCTCCCTGCGCGCCCGCAAGCGCGCGGCCCGCGAGGCGGCCCGCGCCGCGCACGACGACCCCTACGGCCGCACCTCGGTCAGCGCCGACGTCCGCGACGCCGCCCAGCGCACCGCCTCCGCCGACCAGACCGTCCGCGACCTGCGGGACCTGGCCGAGCGGGCGGGCGGATCGACGCCGGAGGGCGCCGCCCGGCGCTCCGTGCGCTGGGCGTACGAGGTGATCGCCCCGGTCCTCGTCGGCGCGGTCCTGTTCGCGGTGGTGTGGACGATCGGCTGAACTCCGGGGAGGGGCGGTGGCCGAGCGACCGGGGCGTGTGGCCGGTCGGACGACCGGGGCCGGTGGCCGGGCCGGGCCCCGTGGCCGGGCCGGGCGGTGGGCTGGGCGGCCGGTCCCACGCCTGAGTGAACGACCGGGCCGGGGGGTCGGGCCGCGCGACCGTTCGAACGACCGGGTCGGGCGGTGGGCTGGGCGAACGGTCCCGCGCCTGAGTGAACGACCGGGCCGGGTGGTCGGGTCGCGCGGTGGGCTGGGCGATCGGCCCCCGCGACCGTGTGGACGACCGGGTCGGGCGGTGCGCCGGACTATCGGCCCCGTGCCCGGCTGGACGACCGGGCCGCGCGGTGGGCTGGACGGCCGGTCCCGCGCACGAGTGAACGACCGGGCCGGGGGGTGGCGGACACCGGCCCCCGGTCTGCTGCACGACCCGATCCCGGTGGACCGGCCCAACCGAGCCGAGCCCGTTCGCCGGATGTGCGCAGGGCCGGCACCCCCCGTGGGGGGCGCCGGCCCTGCGTGTACGGGCGTGGGGGCCGGGTCAGATTCCGGCGGCCGCCGCGAGGTCCCGCTTGATCCCGGCCAGCAGGTCCGCCGCCCGAGCCCGCGCGGCGGGCAGCTCGGAGGCGTCGGCGACCGGGACGACGACCTCCAGGTAGCACTTCAGCTTCGGCTCGGTGCCGCTCGGGCGGACGATCACCCGCGCGCCGTCCAGGCGATAGCGCAGCCCGTCCGTGGGCGGCAGCCGGTCCGTGCCCAGGGTCAGGTCCTCGGCCGAGGTGACGGCGAGCCCGGCCAGCACGGTCGGCGGCTGCTCGCGGAGCCGGGTCATGGCGTCCGCGATGACCGTCAGGTCCTCCACCCGGACCGAGAGCTGGTCGGTGGCGTGCAGCCCGTGGGCGACGGCGAGGTCGTCCAGCAGGTCCAGCAGGGTGCGGCCCCGCTCCTTGAGCACGGAGGCCAGCTCCGCGACGAGCAGTGCGGCGGTGATGCCGTCCTTGTCGCGTACGCCGTCGGGGTCGACGCAGTAGCCCAGCGCCTCCTCGTAGCCGTACCGCAGGCCGTCCACGCGGGCGATCCACTTGAAGCCCGTCAGCGTCTCCTCGTGGCCGAGGCCCGCCTTCTCCGCGATCCGGCCGAGCAGCGAGGACGACACGATCGACTCCGCGAACACGCCGCTCGCACCGCGCTCCACCAGGTGCGCGGCGAGCAGCGCGCCGACCTCGTCGCCGCGCAGCATCCGCCAGCCGCCCTCGGCGGAGGTGTCCGGCACGGCGACGGCGCAGCGGTCCGCGTCCGGGTCGTTCGCGATGACCAGGTCCGGCGCGGCCCGGCGCGCGGTGGCGAAGGCGAGATCCATCGCGCCGGGCTCCTCCGGGTTGGGGAAGGCCACGGTGGGGAACGCGGGGTCGGGCTCGGCCTGCTCGGCCACCAGCACCGGCGCGGGGAACCCGGCCCGCGCGAACGCGGCCGTGAGCACCTCCGTGCCGACGCCGTGCAGCGCGGTGTGGACGGTGCGCGCGGTACGGGGGCTGCCCGCCGCGAGCACCCGGTCCGTCCGCGCGAGGTAGGCGTCCAGCACCTCGTCGCCGAGGGTCTGCCAGCCGTCCTCCGGGCGGGCCACGGAGGAGAGCGGGCCGACCGAGGCGATGGCGGCCGCGATCTCGCCGTCCGCCGGGGGCACGATCTGCGAGCCGTCGCCGAGGTAGACCTTGTAGCCGTTGTCGCGCGGCGGGTTGTGGCTGGCGGTCACCTCGACCCCGGCGACGGCCCCCAGGTGCCGTATGGCGAACGCCAGTACGGGGGTGGGGAGCGGGCGGGGCAGCACGGCGGCGCGCAGCCCGGCCCCCGTCATGACGGCGGCGGTGTCGCGCGCGAAGTCGGCGGACTTGTAGCGGGCGTCGTAGCCGATGACGACCAGCCCGCCCTCCTCGCCGCGCCCCTTCAGGTACGCGGCGAGCCCGGCCGCGGCCCGGATCACCACGGACCGGTTCATCCGCATCGGCCCGGCGCCCAGCTCCCCGCGCAGCCCGGCCGTGCCGAACTGGAGCGTCCCCGCGAACCGGGCGGCCAGCTCGGCGGTGTCGCCCGCCTCGATCAGCGCGGCCAGTTCGTCACGCGTCTGCGGGTCGGGGTCCTCGGCCAGCCAGGTCCTGGCCTGCGCGATGAGGTCGTGCTGCACGGGGTCCGCCTTTCGGGGGAGCGGGTGGGGGAGCGGGGGGCGTCGCACGGGCGTGCGCCGGGGCGGGCGCGGGGCGCCGCGCGGACCGGGGCCCGGCTCCGGCCGGCCCCGGCGCACAACGCGCGCCGGGGCCGGCCGGAGGTCCGGGGCGGCTCAGATGCGGTCGAGCACGCGGGCCAGCAGGGCGCCCATGCGGGCCGCCGAGTCGCGGCCGGCCTGCAGGACCTCCTCGTGGTTCAGCGGCTCCCCGGAGAGGCCCGCCGCCAGGTTGGTGACGAGGGAGATGCCGAGCACCTCGGCGCCCGCCTCGCGGGCCGCGATGGCCTCCAGCACGGTGGACATGCCCACCAGGTCGCCGCCCAGCACCCGGACCATGCCGATCTCGGCCGGGGTCTCGTAGTGCGGGCCGGGGAACTGGACGTACACGCCCTCTTCGAGCGTCTCGTCGATCTCCTTGCACAGCGCGCGCAGCCGGGGGGAGTACAGGTCGGTCAGGTCGACGAAGTTGGCGCCGATGATCGGGGACGCGGCCGTGAGGTTGATGTGGTCGCTGATGAGGACCGGCTGCCCCGGACGCATCCCCTCGCGCAGACCGCCGCAGCCGTTCGTCAGCACGACCGTCCCGCACCCCGCCGCCACCGCCGTACGCACACCGTGGGCGACGGCGGCGACGCCCCGGCCCTCGTAGTAGTGGGTGCGGCCGAGGAAGACCAGGACGCGCTTGCCGCCGATCCGGTACGAGCGGACCGTGCCGCCGTGCCCCTCGACGGCGGGGGCCGGGAAGCCGGGCAGCTCGGTGACGGGGAACTCGGCGTCCGGGACGCCGAGCGCGTCGCCCGCGGGGGCCCAGCCGGAGCCCATCACCAGGGCGACGTCGTGGGTCTCGGCGCCGGTCAGCTCGCGCAGCCGGGCGGCGGCCCCGGCGGCGGCTGTCCGCGGGTCGCCCTGGATGTGGTCCGGAATAACAGATGCGTTCACGCGGATGAGCGTAACCGCTCGATCCCTACGCGCGTAGATGCCCCCGCGCAAAGATCCCCGCGAACTCTTCGTGCCTTCGCACGAAGAGCGGCGGGGAGGGGTCAGCAGGGGCGCTTGCGCAGCTCCATCACATAGTCGTGGGGGGCTCCCGCGGACTCGGCGGCGTCGGCGATCTCGCCCAGGTAGCGCGCCGAGGGCAGGCCGCCCTCGTAGCCGTTCAGCACGTACATCCAGGCCGGCTCCTCGCCGTCCAGGGTGTGCACGCGCACCCGCATCCGGCGGTAGACGTCGAGCCCGACGCCCTCCCAGCGGTCCATGGAGTCCTCGTCCATCGGCGCCAGGTCGTACAGCGCGACGAAGACCTGGGAGCGCGGCGCCTCCACCACGGTGGCCAGCGCCCCCTCCCAGCCCATCTGCTCCCCGCCGAAGGTCAGCCGCCAGCCGTTGAGCCAGCCCGTGCTGCGCATCGGGGAATGCGGGGCGCGGCGGGTCATCAGCCGCGCGTCGAGGTTGCCGGCGTACGCGGCGTAGAGCGACATGGCATCGAGGGTACGGGAGGCGGCGGCCGGAGGGCCGGTTCCTGTGACGAAGGCCCCGGTCGGGGGAGGTGGCCCGCGCGAGGGCGGCCCCCATTCCCGTATGGAGGGCCCCGGAGCGAAGCTCCTTGGCGCGTGCGGGACAATGGAGTACGTACTGCATTCGCCGGGGCGCTCCCCCGGCCCCCCGGCCGGGGCGGCAGACGGCCGCGGGACGACACCACGCGAGGCGGACTTTTCGTGACCCGGATCGTGATCATCGGCGGCGGCCCCGGCGGCTACGAGGCGGCCCTGGTCGGCGCCCAGCTCGGCGCGGAGGTGACGGTCGTCGACTGCGACGGCCTCGGCGGGGCGTCGGTGCTCACCGACTGCGTGCCCTCCAAGACCCTGATCGCCACGGCCGAGGTGATGACCACCTTCGACTCCTCCTACGAGGAGCTGGGCATCATCGTCGCCGACGACACCCCGCACAAGGAGCAGGCGGCGCGGGTGGTGGGCGTGGACCTCGGCAAGGTCAACCGCCGCGTCAAGCGCCTCGCGCTCGCCCAGTCGCACGACATCACCGCCTCCGTCACCCGCGCCGGGGCCCGTGTGATGCGCGGCCGGGGCCGGCTCGACGGGCTCCAGGCGGCCGACGGCTCCCGGCAGGTCGTCGTCACCGCCGCCGACGGCACCGAGGAGCGGCTGACCGCCGACGCCGTGCTGATAGCGACGGGCGGCCACCCCCGCGAGATCCCGGACGCGCAGCCCGACGGCGAGCGCATCCTGAACTGGACCCAGGTCTACGACCTCGACGAGCTGCCCGAAGAGCTGATCGTGGTCGGCTCCGGGGTGACCGGCGCGGAGTTCGCCGGGGCCTACCAGGCGCTCGGCTCCCGCGTCACCCTCGTCTCCTCCCGCGACCGCGTGCTGCCCGGCGAGGACCCGGACGCCGCTGCCGTCCTGGAGGACGTCTTCCGCCGCCGCGGGATGAACGTCATGGCCCGTTCCCGCGCCCAGTCCGCCAAGCGCGTGGGCGACCGGGTCGAGGTGGCGCTCGCCGACGGCCGGGTCATCACCGGTTCGCACTGCCTGATGGCGGTCGGCGCGATCCCGAACACCGCGGGCATGGGGCTGGAGGAGGCCGGCGTCCGGCTCAAGGACTCCGGGCACATCCTCACCGACCGGGTCTCGCGCACCAGCGCCCCCGGCGTCTACGCGGCCGGCGACGTCACCGGCATCTTCGCGCTGGCCTCGGTCGCCGCGATGCAGGGCCGGATCGCGATGTACCACTTCCTCGGCGACGCGGTCGCCCCGCTGAACCTCAAGGCGGTCTCCGCCAACGTCTTCACCGACCCGGAGATCGCCACCGTCGGCTACAGCCAGGCCGACGTCGACGCCGGCCGGATCGAGGCCCGCGTGGTGAAGCTGCCGCTGCTGCGCAACCCGCGCGCCAAGATGCAGGGCATCCGCGACGGCTTCGTCAAGATCTTCTGCCGCCCCGGCACGGGGATCGTGGTCGGCGGCTGCGTCGTCGCGCCGCGCGCCAGCGAGCTGATCCACCCCATCTCGATCGCGGTCGACAACAACATGACGGTGGAGCAGATCGCCAACGCCTTCACGGTGTACCCGTCCCTGTCCGGGTCGATCGCGGAAGTGGCCCGGCAGTTGCACACCCGCAAGCTCACGGACGAGGGCTGACCGGGGGGGGGGGGGGGGGGGGGGGGGGGGGGGGGGGGGGGGGGGGGGGGGGGGGGGGGGGGGGGGGGGGGGGGGGGGGGGGGGGGGGGGGGGGG
>NZ_JBVJCD010000070.1:0-27345 GCF_055588985.1 Streptomyces sp. NPDC041970 | reverse complement strand
CTCTCCCCCCGGGCGCGGGGGGGGAGGGGGGGGCGAAACATCTGCCCCCCCCCCCCCCCCCCCCCCGGACCGACCCGCGCCTGCCGTCTCTCCATCACGCTCAGCGTCACCTTCTCGCTCGTGACCGCCGTGGTCCAGGGGTGCGACGACGACTCCCCGGACCTCGGCCCGGCCACGGCCACCGCCGCGGCCGCCGCCGACGGCAAGGTGCCCCGGCGCCCGCCGGCGGCCACCGGGGCCCCAGCACAGCCCGCGCCCCGCGCCTCGACGACCGCCGCGCCCGTCGCCCCGCTGCCGCGCTCCCCGGCCACGAAGCTCACGATCCCCGCCCTGTCCCTGGAGGCGCCGGTCGTCGCGCTCCCCCTCGACCCGGCGGGCCATCCGGGGGCCCCGCCCATCGGCAAGCCGAAACTCGTCGGCTGGTACGCCGACGGCCCGACGCCGGGGGAGCGGGGGACGGCGCTGGCGGTCGGCCACCGCGACACCCTGACGGGCCCGGCCGTCTTCCTCGACCTCGGCAGGCTCCGCCCCGGCAACACCGTCAGGGTCGCCCGCGCCGACCGGCGCACGGCGGTCTTCACCGTCGACGCCGTACGCACCTACGACAAGGGGTCCTTCCCCGACGAGCAGGTGTACGGCGAGCGGGGGCGGCCGGAGCTGCGGCTGCTGACCTGCGGCGGGCGCTTCGACAAGAAGACCGGCTACGCGGCGAACGTGGTGGTCTTCGCGCATCTGACCGGGGTGCGGACGACGTGACACGGGCGGGGCCCGTAGGCCCTCAGCCCCCGTCGGGCCGGCCGAGCACGCCGAAGGCGACCTCGGCCGCCTTCGCGATGAGGGCGTCCCTGCGCTCGGCGTCCTCGGTGTCGCGGCGGCTCAGGACGGCCAGCGCGATCGGCGCGCCGCCGGGCGGCCAGGCGATGGCGATGTCGTTGCGTGCGCCGTAACCGCCGGAGCCGGTCTTGTCGCCGATCTGCCAGCCCTCGGGGGCCCCGGCCCGGATGGTGCGGTCCCCGGTGGTGTTGCGCTTGAGCCAGTCGGTCAGCACGGCCCGCCGGTCGGCGGGCAGGACGTCCCCGAGGACGTAGGCGCGCAGGTCGGTGGCGAGGGCGCGGGGCGTGCTGGTGTCGCGGGGGTCTCCCGGCGTGCCCTCGCTGAGGGCGACTTCGTAGCGGTCGCACCGGGTGACCCGGTCGCCCAGGCCGCGCAGCGCCTTCTGGAGCCCGCCGGGGCCGCCGAGTTCGCGGAAGAGGAGGTTGGCCGCCGCGTTGTCGCTGTAGCGGACGGCGGCGTCGCACAGCTCGCGCAGGGTGAGCCCGGTGGCCACGTGCTTCTCGGTGATGGGGGAGTTGCTGACGATCTCGTCGCGGTCGTAGCGCACCAGCCGGTCGAGCTGCCGCAGGGAGTAGCGGTCCAGCAGGGCGCCGGCGAGGAGGGCCTTGCAGGTGGAGGCGTACGCGAAACGCTCGTCGGGCCGGTGGACGACCGTCCGGCCGCTGCCCGTGTCGATCGCGTAGACCCCGAGGCGGGCGTCGAAGGCCCGCTCCAGGTCGGCGAAGGCCCGCCGGGTGCGGGCGTCGGCGGACGTCGGGGAGGCGGAGCCGGCGGCGGACGGGCCGGCGCCGGAGCGGGCCGGCGCGGCGGCGTCCTTCGAGCAGCCGGCCAGCGGCAGGGCCGCGAGCCCGGTCAGCGCCGCGAGGACGGTGCGGCGGGAGGCGGTGGTGGGGGTGCGCATGGTTCAGCATCTCCGTTCCGGCGCGCGAGGGCGCGCGCCCGCGTCGGGTGTCGAGGGGGAGGGCGGCGGACCGGGCCGCCGCCGCGCGTCGCGGGGCTGCGACGCCTTTGGATCAGCGGGCCCGCGACCGCCCGTGCGGCACGGGGTCGATCCGGCTTTCCGTACGCGTCAAGGTGTGTGCTCCGTTCTCGTTCCGCGCCCGTCGGCCCGCGGGGGAGGCGTCCCCGTACGGGCGGGCGCGGGCGGCTCCGCGGGCGGGCCCCGACCCGGCAGGCCGGGCGACGCCCCTCGCGGGGCGGCTCGACCGGCCCCTGCGGGAGTCAAGTCCGACCCACGCCGAATGTCGAATATGCTCTCGGCATCACGACGATTCGCACGTGGTATCGCCGCACGCCAGGGGGTGCGCCGTGCTGACGGAACGGCATCTGGAAATCTTCGTCGCGCTGGCCGAGGAGGAGCACTTCGGGAGCGCCGCACAGCGGGTCGGCATCACCCAGCCACCGCTGTCCCAGGGCCTGAGGCGGCTGGAGGCGCTGCTCGGCGTACGCCTCTTCGACCGTGACAGGGGCGTGTCCCTCACCGAGGAGGGCGCCCTGCTGCTCCCGCACGCCCGCAGGGCGCTGGCCGCGCTCGGGGAACTCCGCGAGACGGGCGCCCGCGAGCAGGCCGACGGCCGTCGCCTGCGGATCGGACTGGACCCGGAGGTCCCCACGGCCCTGGCGGCCGACGTGGCCGCCGCGCCGGTCCGGGCGGGCGGACGCACGCGCATCGGCATGGTGACGGCGTCGACCTCCGCCCTGCTCGGAGAGGTCGCGGCCGGGCGGCTGGACCTCGCCGTGGTCCGCCACCCCGCCGTGCTGCACGGCCTCGCCGCCGGCCGCGTCGTCCTCCTGCCGACGTGGATCCTCGCCCCCGCGGGCGAGAGCGGCGCCGGCGGCGCGCTCCCGCCCCGCCTCCCCGTCGCCGTACGCCCGAGAGCCGAGGCGCCGGCGGCCCACGACCTCTTCGTCGACACCCTGGCCAGCCGCGGCCGCCGAGTGCGGACGGTGGTGGTCTCCGATGAGCGCGCCGCCCTCGCCCTGGTGGCGGCCGGCCAGGCGGTGCTGGTCACGGCGGACGACACGCTGACGGCGACCGGCGTCGAGCGGCGGGCGTCGGCCGACCCGCCGCTGCCCCTGCGGCTGCGGGTGGCCTGGGACCCCCGGCGGCCGGACGCGCGGGAGATCGCCGAGACGGCTCGGCTGCTGGAGGACACCCTGGTGCGGAAGGAGGCGCCGTGAACGCGCGGAGAACCGACAGCGCCGTGGAGCGGACCCTCCGCGGCATGTTCGACGACGCCGGCGTACGCGGCTGGCTCCATGTGGCGGAACTGCACCGCCCGGAGGCGCTGGTGGCCATCGACCCCGGCGAACAGCTCCCCATCGGCTCCGTCTACAAGGTGCCCCTGATGGTCGCCTTCTGCCGGCTCGCGGACGCCGGGGCGCTCGACCCGCGCCAGCGGCTCACGCTGGAGCCCGACGAACGGGTCCCCGGCCCGACCGGCGTCTCCGTCCTGAGCGACCCCGTCACCCTGTCCCTGCGCGACATGGTCGTCCTGATGATGACGATCTCCGACAACACCTCGGCCGACGCCGTCCTGCGCACGGTCGGCCCGGACGCGGTCGACGCCATGTGCGGGGAGCTGGACCTGCCCGGCACCCGCATCCACGGCGGAGTCGTCAGCACGTTCCGCCGGCTGGTCGCCGACACGGGCGCGCGCTCGCTGGACGCGGCCCTGGCGCATGTGGCGGACAACGACACCGTCGTGCCGCCCGGCGTGTACGACCCGGCGTACAAGGCGTCCAGCACGCCCGCGGACATGGCCCGCCTCCTGCGGGCCATCTGGACGGGGCGCGCCGCCTCCGAGGAGCGCTGCGCCTTCATGCGCGACGTGATGCGCCGGCAGCCCTGGACGCACCGGCTCGCCTCAGGGTTCCCCTACGACGACGTCACCGTCTACGGCAAGACCGGCACCTTCGGCGCCATGCGCCACGAGGTGGGCGTGGTCGAGCTGGCCGACGGCAGCGCCTACACCGCCGCCGTCTTCACCCAGGCCGCCCGGTCCGACGTCAGGCTGCCGCGCGCCGACGCGGTGATCGGCGCCGCGGCCCGCGTCGCGGTGGAGGAGTTGCGGGGCCGCCAGGGCACCTGACGCGACCGCCCGGCGCCCCGCCCCCTCACCCCAGCAGCCGCCGCATCGCCTCGCGCCCCGCCGCCAGGGCCGCCGCGAGCGTCCTGCCGTCACGGGTGAGGCGGCCGACCCGCGGCGCGTCGGGGGACGGGCGGACGGAGAGGACGGCGGGCTCCGCGCCGGGGCCCGTGTCCGCGCGCGGCTCCTGACCGCCGAGCCCCGACCGGTCGTAGGCGCCGAGCAGGGCGTCGTCCTCCAGCAGGCGGCTGCCGCGGGCGAAGAACGCGTCGTGCAGCGGCTTGGGGTAGCCCCGCAGGGCGGTCGCGGCGACGAACCGGGCGCCGTGGGACGGCCGCCCGCCCGCCGCGGCGGCAGCGGCCCCGGCGGGCGGCGCCGTGCGGGAGCGCAGCACGAGCACATGGGTCGCGCCCTGGGCCAGGGCGGTCCGGTACGGGATGGACTCGGCGAGCCCGGCGTCGTAGAAGACCCGGCCGCCCAGCTCGACGGGCGGGCCCGCGAGGAAGGGGAGGGCGGCGCTGGCGCGCAGGGCGAGCCGCAGTTCGGCGGGGCCGGTCAGCAGGGGGCGCAGGTCGGTGGAGACGCCGGTGTGCGCGTCGGTGGCGAGGGGGTGGTACGCCACCGGGTTGGCCAGGATGGACTCGACGTCCATCCGGGCCACCTCGCAGTAGAGGTGGTCGACCAGGTGGCGCACGTCGACCACGGGACGTCCGCGCCAGACGTTGGACAGGCGGATCATCGCCTGCGCGTACATCGGTTCGGCCCATCCGCTCAGGTTCTCCGGGGCGCTGCTGAGCAGCCAGGCTCCGGTGAGCGCTCCGGCCGAGGCCCCGTAGACGGCGTCGAAGGAGTCCGTCAGACCCGCCTCGTACAGGGCGAGGGCCATGCCGGCGGAGATGGTCCCGCGCATTCCGCCGCCCTCGATGACCAGGGCGACGCGCGCGCCGTCGCGGCGCGCACCGGGCCTGCTGCCCTCGCGCGAGCGGTCGGTGATCACGCGGAGCACGGCGTGGCGTCGCCCGGCCGCGGGGTCTTCTCGGATCATGCGTCCTCTCCTCTGCGCCGGCCCGTCCCTCCCGCCCCGGCGCGCGGGCGGGGGACGGCCGGACCGCCGCCCGTCGACGGCTGCCGTGCCGCCGCTCCCCGGACGCGGGGCGAACGTGCGTACGTTACCGGAGCCGGCGGCCGCGTCCGGCAACCTCCGCGCCCCGGCCCCGCGGGCGCACGCGCCACCGGCCGGGGCGAACCCCGCACCGCCACCGCCGTTCCGCCCACCGGCACCCGTGCGGCGGCGGCCAGGCGCCCCGTGCTCCGGCCGCGTCTGCGCCGCGCGGCGGCCCGCGCCGCGACGCGCCCGTGTCCGGTCGATCCCGGTCCTCCTCCCCGCCGCCCGGCGCGGCGGCGCAAACCCCGTGCGCCGGGGTGCGCCGGGCGCGCAGGGCCGGGCGGCGCGCGCCAACGAGGGGGCGGACCAAGGGAGTTCGCGTACTAGTAGGAAAGTTTACTGTCAGCTAGCATTCCGGGCGGCGGCTTGGCGCGGCGCCCCGTTCCCTGGGGGCGTGACGCGCTCAGTGAGAGCTCTGGCCCGGCCGCCGCGACGCCGCCCCCTGCCCCGGCACGGGCCGGGACGCGACGTCACGCACCGCCGCCCAGCTCTCGCCACCCCTCAGGCCAGGAGTCAAGGGATGCATCCGAACCGTTCCGTTCCCCTCCCCACCCTCACCCGGCGCCATACGGTCGGCGTCGCCCTCACCGCCGTCCTCCTCCTCGTCGGCAGCCTGCTGCTCGCCCATCCCGACCGGGCCGAAGCCGCCGCGGACCCGTTGATCTCGCGCGGCAGGGCGGCCACCGCCTCCTCCGTCGAGGACTCCGCCTTCGGCCCGGAGAACGCCTTCGACGGCGACCCGGCCACCCGCTGGGCCAGCGCCGAGGGCGAGGACCCGCAGTGGCTCCGCGTCGACCTCGGCGCGACCGCCACCATCACCCGCGTCACCCTGGACTGGGAGGCCGCGTACGCCGAGTCCTACCGGATCGAGGCGTCCACCGACGGCTCCACCTGGACCCGGCTGGCGAACGAGACGGTCGGCGACGGCGGGGACGACTCATGGTCCGGCCTCACCGGCAAGGGCCGCTACCTGCGCGTCTACGGCACCGCGCGCGGCACCTCGTACGGCTACTCGCTGCACGAGGTCGAGGTCTACGGCATCCTCGGCGAGACGCCCCCGGAGACCGGCGCCTTCACCGTGGTCGCCGCCGGCGACATCGCGGCCCAGTGCACCGCCTCCGACAGCGGCTGCGCCCACCCCAAGACCGCCGCACTCGCCCAGAGGATCAACCCGAAGTTCTACCTGACCATGGGCGACAGCCAGTACGACGACGCCCGGATCTCCGACTTCCGCGCCTACTACGACAAGACCTGGGGCGCGTTCAAGAGCAAGACGCGCCCGGTGCCGGGCAACCACGAGACGTACGACCCGGCCGGGCCGATGGTGGGCTACAAGACGTACTTCGGGTCGATCGCCTACCCGCAGGGCAAGAGCTACTACAGCTTCGACGAGGGCAACTGGCACTTCATCGCCCTCGACTCCAACACCTTCGACGACAGCGCCCAGATCAACTGGCTCAAGGCCGACATCGCCAAGAACACCAAGCGCTGCGTCGCCGCCTACTGGCACCACCCGCTGTACTCCTCCGGCGGCCACGGCAACGTCCCCGTGAGCAGGCCGGTCTGGAAGATCCTGTACGGGGCCAAGGCCGACCTCGTGCTCGGCGGACACGACCACCACTACGAGCGGTTCGCCCCGCAGAACCCCGACGGGAAGGCGGTGGCCGACGGCATCACCCAGATCGTCGGCGGCATGGGCGGCGCGGAGCCGTACCCCATCGAGACCGTCCAGCCCAACAGCCAGAAGCGGATCAGCGGCGGATACGGCGTGCTGAAGATGAACTTCACCGACTCCGGCTACAACTGGAGCTACGTCGGAACCGACGGCAAGGACAAGGACACCAGCCCGAAGTACTCCTGCCACTGATGTATCTGGCGACCACAGGCCGCCGGGACGCGTCGGCCCCGCCCCGCACCGGCGGGGCGGGCCGGCGCGTCCCCGGCACCGTCCTGGCACTCGGCGCGGTCAGCCTCGTCACCGACGTCTCCTCCGAGATGGTCACCGCGGTGCTGCCGCTCTACCTGGTCTTCGGACTGGGTCTGTCCCCCCTCCAATTCGGCTTCCTGGACGGCCTGTTCAACGGCGCGGCCGCCATCGTGCGGCTCGTCGGCGGACACGCGGCCGACCGCGGCCACCGGCACAAGCGCGTCGCCGGGGCCGGCTACGCCCTCTCCGCGCTCTCGCGGCTGGGCCTGCTCCTCGCCGGCGGCGCCACCGCCGGCATCGCGGCGGCCCTCGCCACCGACCGGGTCGGCAAGGCCATCCGCACCGCGCCGCGGGACGCCCTGATCACCCTGAGCAGCCACCCGGACGAGCTGGGCCGGTCCTTCGGCGTCCACCGGGCGATGGACACCACGGGGGCCCTGCTCGGCCCGCTCGCCGCCTTCGCCCTGCTCTGGGCGACCGCCGACGCCTACGACGCGGTGTTCGTCGTGAGCTTCTGCGTGGGCCTGCTCGGCGTCCTGCTGCTGTTCCTGTACGTGCCGGGCCGGGAGGCCGCCCCGGCGGCGAGGACCGCGCCCCGCGGCAGGAACGTCTTCGCCGCGCTGCGCGATCCCGCCTTCCGCCGCATCCTCGCCGTGGCCGCACTGCTCGGCGCGGCCACCATCGGGGACGCCTTCGTCTACCTGCTGCTCCAGCGCGCCCTCGACCTCCCCCTCGGCTGGTTCCCGCTGCTGCCGCTCGGCGCGGCGGCCTGCTACCTCCTGCTCGCGATCCCCGCCGGGCGGATCGCGGACCGCGTCGGCCGACGGCTGCCCTTCCTCCTCGGCCACCTGGCGCTGCTCGGCGTCTACGCCGTCCTGCTGGCCCCGGCCGGCGGCCCGGCGGCGCTGGTCCTCGTCCCGGCCCTCGTCCTGCTCGGCGTCTTCTACGCCACCACCGACGGGGTCCTGATGGCCCTCGCCGGTCCGGCGCTGCCCGCCGAGGGCCGGGCCGGCGGGCTCGCCCTGCTCCAGACCGGCCAGGCGCTGGCCCGCATGGTCGCGGCGGCGGGCTTCGGCGCCGCGTGGACGCTGTGGGGGCCCCGGCCCGCACTGTGGGCGGCGCTCTCGCTCCTGCTCGCCGCCCTCGCGGGCGGCTGGGCGCTCCTGCCGCGCAACCCGCCCGGCTCCCCGGCGCCCCGAGCGCCGGAAACCCAGAACTCCGAGAGGCGGACCGCATGAACGCCCGATTCCCCAGCCCCGCCGCCCCGCTCGGCCGCCGGGCCCGCATCGCGGTCGTGCTGGCCGCGGTGCTCCTCCTCGGCGGCGGCTCCGTCGGTTACGTCCTGCACGCGGAGAACCGGTCCGCGGGGCGGCAGGTCGACGCCGACGCCTCGTTCACCCTCGACGGGCCCGCGCTGTACTTCCGGGACACCGCCACCGGGCGCGTCGCGTACCGGCCGCCCGCCGGGAGCCCCGGCCCCCGTACCGCCGAAGGCCCCTCCTGCGACCGGTTCTACGCCTCCGGCGACCACGCGCTCTGCCTGCGCGCGCGGCCGGGGGTGCTGCCGAAGACGGACGCGATCGTCCTCGACCGCCGACTGCGCGAGACGCGCCGGGTCACCGTGCCGGGCGTCCCCACCCGAGCCCGCGTCTCCGCGTCGGGGCGGATGCTGTCCTGGACGGTCTTCGTCACCGGAGACTCCTACTCCAGCAGCACCTTCTCCACCCGGACCGCCGTCCTCGACCTGCGCACCGGCTACCTCGTCAAGTCCATCGAGGACATCCCGCTCACCATCGACGGGGCCCGCTACCACGCCCCCGACGTGAACTACTGGGGGGTGACCTTCGCCCGTGACGACGACCGCTTCTACGCGACCGTCTCCACCAAGGGCCGCACCCACCTCGTCGAGGGGAGCATGGGGGACTGGTCGGCGAAGACCCTGCGGCAGAACCTCGAATGCCCCTCCCTGTCGCCGGACAACACCCGGATCGCCTTCAAGAAGAAGGTCGGCGGCGACCCGTCCGCACCCTGGCGGCTGTACGTCCTCGACCTGCGCACCATGCGCGAGAAGCCGCTCGCCGAGACCCGCAGCGTCGACGACCAGGCAGCCTGGCTGGACGACGACACCGTCGCCTACGCGCTGCCGGGCAGGGGCGGCCGGCCCGGCGGCGTCTGGACCGTTCCCGCGGACGGCACCGGGGCGCCCCGCGAGACCGTGACGGGCGCGTCGTCGCCGGCGATGGTGGGCTGAACCGCCCGGCGGCGAGGGCCCGTTCGGGGGGCGCCGGGCCGTCGAACGGGCGGCCCGGCGCCCTCGTCCCCACGCACCGCCCCCGGCCGAGGCCGCCGGCCCCGGCCCCGGCCCGGCCCTGACGGGGCGTCGGTCACGGCCGGGCCGGGACGCGCGCTCGGGCGCGCGCGAGCAGGGCGCGCGGGTCCGGGTCGGCCTGCAGGGTGCTCAGCACCAGCAGCCACCACGCCTCAAGCCGCTCCCTCCAGTCCCGCCGGCCCGGCAGCTCGTCGGTGAGCGTGCAGAGGCCGAAGAAGGCGCACACCAGAGCCACGGCCGCCGTCGACGGCCGCACCCCTTCGGCGAGTTCGCCGCGCGTGCGCGCCTGGGCGAGCAACCGGGTGGCCGCCAGCGACCAGGCGTCGAACGGCGTCGGCACGGCGGCGGCGATGGCCCGCCGCTCCGACCACAGCCGCGCGCCCGCACGCGCCACCACGTCCTCGTCGAGGGAGCGCGCGACCTTGAAGCTGAGGGCGACGAGCTTCTCCAGCGGAGGGACGCCGGGCGCGGCGTAGTGGGGGGCGAGCTGCGGCCAGGTGGCGAACTGCTCACCGACCACGGCCAGGGCCAGCCTCTCCTTGCTGGAGTAATGGAAATAAATGGCGCCGCTGGTCTTGCCCGAGTGATCACTTATGTCATTGATACTCGTTCCCGTATATCCCCGTTCGACAAAAAGATGTGCTGCCGACTCCAGCAGCATTCTGCGGGTGGCGCGCGCCCGGTCCTGCATGTCAGTTCCCCTTTCGCTCGGATGTGCCCCTGCGGCGGAAAGCATCCGGCCTTCCCCGGAGGAAGGCGCGGTCGCGTGGCGCGAAGATCCTATTATTCTTGGGCCATTCGCGTGGGCGGGGGAGGGCGTCCGCTTCCCGTCACCCGATCGAAGAATCGTTTTGTTCGACTGGGGGCCACGGCTCGCGCCGACGTCCGGCGGACCGTCCCCACCGCCTTTCACCAGGCCCGTTGCGCGTTCTCGCGGAACACTCCCTTCTTTTCGCGTCCTCTCCGCGGCGCGCGGGCGCCGCCGGCCGGCCTTTTCCCATGCACTCGAATTGGTGATTGCGGAAATCGGAGAGCCAGAATTAACGTAATGACCACGATGTTTCTGGCTCGGCCGGACGTGGTCGCCTGAGCCCGTCACGGCGCGCCCTCGGGACGATCAGTCAGGTTCCCGTGGCCGCGGCCCCCGTGCGACATCGCTCGTTCCCGCTCATCTCCGCGAGTGGGTCACCCCCACCCCGGCCCGCCTGCGCCCCGAACCGGTCGGCGCAGTCTCCGAGAACGGCAGCTACATGACAGCTCATCGCATTCTTGCGTGGTCTCCGTCCGCCATCGTCTTCGACTGTGACGGCACCCTGATGGACACCGAAAGGCACTGGCAGGAGGCCCGGAACATCACTTTCCAGGCTTTCGGCCTCAAACCTCCGCCCGGCTTCGCCGACCGCGCCAAGGGGGTGCACTACACCGATTGCGGTGCGCTCATGGCCGAGGAGACCGGAAAACCCGACCTCGTGGAAGACCTCACGGACAGACTCCTCTCCACCTTCACCAGCCTGGTCGACGAGGACCCGGTGACCATGCCGGGGGCCGCCGCCCTGGTGCGGATGACCGCCCGCCACCGTCCGCTCGCGGTGGCGAGCAACTGCCCGCGGGAGATGGTGGAGTCGTGCCTCGACCGCGCCGGGCTGCTGGGCTGCTTCAGCCACATCGTGGTCGCCGGCGCAAGCGTACGGCCCAAGCCCGAGCCGGACGTCTACCGCGTCGCCGCACGGCTCTGCGGCGTACCGCCCGAGGAGGCCCTGGCCGTGGAGGACTCGCTCACCGGCATGGAGTCGGCCCGCCGGGCCGGGCTCCGCGTCCTCGGCCTCGGGGCGCGGCCGCCGGGCCCCGACGCGGACCGGGCGGACCTGTGGGTCACCAGCCTCGCCGACCGCGACCTGACGGCATGGGCGCGCAACCGGATCGGCCCGTAGGACGCCCCGGCCCGGCCGGGCGGGCGCGACCGTCCGGCCGGGCGCGCCCGAGGTCAGGCGGTCGGCAGTTCGGGCGCCAGGGTCTCCACCGTCCCGGCGGCGGAGGCGAAGAAGAGGGCGACGCCGACGGCTCCGGGGTCCGGGATGCCCGTGGCCCGTTCGCCCAGGTAGCTGGCCCGGCCCATCCGCGCGGACAGGGAGGCGGTCTGCCGCACGCCCTGCCAGGCCCCGTCCGCCGCCGAGGCCAGAGCCGCCGCGGGCGGCGTGCCGACCGCCGCCCGCAGCGCGTCGGCGGCCGGCGCCAACGCGTCCACCAGGGTCTTGTCGCCGGGCGCGGCGTCCCCGACGCGGCGTATCGCGGCCAGGCCCTCGGCGGCGCCCTCGGCGAGCGCCTCCGTCGTCAGGCCGGCCGCCTCGCCGGCGGCCCTGCCCAACGCCTGGAAGAGCAGGCCGAACAGGGGGCCGCTGGTCCCTCCTATCTCGTCGAGGAAGGCGGTGGCCAAGGCGCCCAGCGCCTCGGCCGGCCCCGGCCGCGCCTCCTCCCCGAACAGCCGCTCGGCGGCTCGGACGCCGGCGGCGAGGTTGGTCCCGAAGTCGCCGTCGCCCGCCTGCTGGTCGAGGGCGGTCAACTCGGCCTCGGTGGCGTACACCGACTCGGCGAACCGGCGCAGCCAGTCGCGGGTCTGGGTGCCGTCGAAAGCGGCGCTCGTCATGGTGCCCTCCTGCTGCTCGTGTCGCGGTCTGCCGGAACCGGCTCAACCGCCCGGTCTCCGGTGGGGGCCCGCGTGCGGCGGTGCGTACGGGCCCGGCGGGGGGTCGGCGGGCCCGGCCCGCCGACCGGTCACCACCGCAGGGCGGGGGTGCGCACCGGTGCGTCGTAGAAGCGGAGCACGGCCGGGTCGGCGACCATCAGCGTCAGGGAGAAGCCCCGCATGTCGAGCGCCGTGACGTAGTCGCCGACCAGGTGCCGGGCCAGGTGCACGCGCCGGGCGTCGAGGAACCGGCCCAGTTCCCCGAAGATGCCGTACAGCTCCAGCGCCGTGACCGAGCCCAGCCCGTTGACCAGGGCGACGACCGGTTCGTCGGGGCCGGGGGCCAGCGCGTCCAGCAGCGCGCCCGCCATGTCCTCCACCAGCGCGCGGACGTCCGCCTGGTCACGGGTGTGCTCGGCGCGCTCGCCGTGGATGCCGACGCCGTACTCCAGCACGCCGGGCGCCAGGGTGAAGGCCGGCTCGCCGCTGGCGGGCGCGTGGTGGGCGGCGGAGGCGGCCGCCAGGGTGCGGCACCGGGCGGTCACGGCCGCGCCCAGCTCCGCCAGTTCGGCCAACCCCATCCCGGAGTCGGCGGCCGCGCCCAGAACCTTCTCCACCAGCACCGTCGCGCCGGTGCCGCGCCGACCGGAGGCGATCCCCGCGGAGTCGGAGGCGAGGTCGTCGTCGATCAGCACCCGTGCGCAGGCGATTCCGGCGTCGGCGAGCCGTTCGGCGGCGATGCCGAAGTTGATCCGGTCGCCCGTGTAGTTCTTCACTATGTGCAGCACGCCTCCCGGTCCGGCGACCGCGCGGGAGGCGCGGAATATCTGCCGGTTGTGCGGGGAGGCGAAGACGCGGCCGGGGCAGGCCGCGTCCAACATGCCCGCCCCCACGTACCCCACGTGCAGGGGCTCATGACCGGATCCGCCGCCCGACAGCAGGCCCACCCGCCGGGCCGGTGCGGCGTGCCGGGCGGTGACGTACCCCTCGACGGGGTCGTACGCCACGAGGTCGGCGTGAGCGCGGGCGAAACCGGTCAGCGCGTCGGGGACGAGGTCGCCGGTACCGTTCTCGAAATACCTCACCATGCTCGGCACCCTTTCCGTCCCCGGCCGCCAGGCCGGACCAGTCGCCCCCCGGACGTGACCTCCATGGTGCGGGTGACGCTGCGCGTGCGGCAACCCGCACAGCGTACAGACCGTCCCGGCGGAAGGACCCGGCGCCCCTCGACCGCCCCTGGCACTCCGTGCCCCGAACACTCCGCCCCGCGCGGGGGCATGGTGACGGCGGCTCACCGCGCGGACCCGCCCGACGCGTCCGCGGGGCCGCCGTGCGTGCGCCTCCTCGCGCGGCGGAGGAACGCCCCTGTGTGCCTGCCTCGGCGCCCACCCGTGCCCCGGAGGCGAAGCGGCGGCCTGCGGCCCGCGGGAGGACCGCAAGGGGCCGTTGGAGTGAGAGGGCCCTCCCCGCGCGGCGCCCGCAGCCCGCAGGAGGGTCCCCGCGGCTCACAGCTCCCGGACGAGCGGGTGGTGCGAGCAGCGGAAACCCCCGGCGGAGGCGGTGACCGCGTCGTACGGCAGCGTGTGCACCGTGACGTCCCGCCCGGCGGCCTCCTCGAGGACTCCCCGGTCGTGCGTGACGCTGATCCGCAGCGGTCACGGGCGCGGCTCCTCCTCGGGCGGGCGACCCGACTCGGCTCCGGTCCGTGCGGGCCGTTCGCCGGCATCGCCCGCCGTGCCCCGGTCACGGCAGGCGATGCCGGAGGCCGAGCCGGTGCCGGCGGGCGTGGTCGGCGGGCCCGAAGGCGTCCGGCGGCGGAGACTGGGCGTACGGGACGCCGTCCGCGGGCGCGCGTCGGGGCCGTGCGGGGAGGCCGGGCCCGTTCGGCGTCCCGGTCCGGGCGAACCGCGCCCGGAAGGCGGTCGTCGTGTCCGGCGGCCGGGCCTGGGACGGGTGGAGCGGGAGGCGGCCTCCTTCTCCCGCGGACGGACCACGGCCGGGGGCCGCGTCCGGCCCGTCCGCCCGACGACGGGCCGCAGCCCTCCTACGCGCTCTCGGGCCCCCCGTCCGGCTCGGCGCCACCGGCCGCCGCCAGCGCGCCCGCCGGGTCCCCGTCCGCCGGCCCCGCGGGCGCCCAGCGGCCCTGCTCCTTGCGGTACGGCCACCACCTCCCGTCCCGGTCGTACCGGAGCTGGAGACCGGCGCCCGCGACGGTCCACCGGGTGCGCCCGCCGGCACGCAGCGAAGGCCGCTCGTCCGCCTCCCACGCCGCGTCGAGCTGGGCGCGGGCCCGCGCCAGGGAGTCCGCGTCAGGCTCCCAGACCTCCTCCAGCACCGCGAGCGCGGCCACCCCGCCGTACCGCCAGGCGCGGACCGCCGCGTCCAGCTCCGGGCGCCGGCGGCCGGAGCCCGCCGCCAGCCGGGCGGTGAGCCACGGCCGCGCGGCGGCGTCCGCGGCCAGCCGCACCGCGTCCTGACCCGCCGTCAACCCTGCCGGAAGCGGTTGGTCCGCATGGCCCGGAGCGAGGGCGTCCAGCAGCATCCGGTGGGCCCGCGCCGCGCTGTCGGCGGCGAGCACTTCCAGCGCCGCCGGGTCGACGCCGGCGGGCGGCGGGGTGTCGGTGTCCAGCGACGGCGCGACCCCCGGTTCGGCGGGCGCCGGCGGGGGAGCGGGCAGCGGCGGCAGGATGCCCTCCGCGCCGAACGCCTCCCCGGCCGGGACGCCGAGCGCCTCGTGGACGCCGTCGCCGCCCGGCGGCCCGCCCCCGCCCGCCCGGACCGCGAGGGAGGCGCTGCGCGCCTGGAGTTCGTCCAGCAGCCGCCGTTCGTCGCGCCCCCGCATCAGCAGCAGGACGAACGGGTCGTCGTCCAGCAACCGCGCCACCTGGTAGCACAGCGCCCCCGAGTGCAGGCAGTGGTCCCAGGCATCGCAGGTGCACTCCGGTTCCAGATCACCGATGCCGGGCAGCAGATCGACGCCGGCGGCCGCCGCGTCCTCCACCAGATGCGGCGGCATCTCCCGGTCCAGCAGTGCGGCGATGTGCCCCGACCGCTCCACGGCCATGTCCAGGAACCGGTCCCACGCGGCCGCGCCGAGCTGCTGGAACAGCACGTCGCTGCGGTGGGCGGTGCCGTCCCGGTCCCGTACCACCGCCGTGATGCGCCCCGGACGCACGGAGACCGCGCCGACCCCGCCCTCGCGGGCCAACTGCCGCCCCTTCTTGAGCTGTGCGCCGTCCAGGGCCGTGTCCTCCAGGGCCTTCAGCCAGGCCCGGCCCCACCAGGAGGACGCGAAGCCCCGGCCGCGTACGGAAGGCAGCGCCGCGAACGTACGCTCCGGTCCGCCGCGCCCCTGCCGCGCCGATCCCGCGTCCGCGCCGTACCCGGCCTCGTCGTAGTCGTCGTTCATCGTGCGCCCCCTCGCAGCTCGACCAGCTCGGCCAGTTCCGCATCGGTCAGTTCGGTCAGTGCCGCCTCGCCGGAGCCGAGCACCGCGTCCGCCAACCCCTGCTTGCGGGCGAGCATCTCGGCGATCCGGTCCTCGATGGTGCCCTCGGCGATCAGCCGGTGCACCTGCACGGGCTGGGTCTGCCCGATCCGGTACGCTCGGTCCGTCGCCTGCGCCTCGACCGCCGGGTTCCACCAGCGGTCGAAGTGGACGACATGACCGGCCCGCGTGAGGTTCAGCCCGGTCCCCGCCGCCTTCAGGGAGAGCAGGAACACCGGGGCCTCGCCCGCCTGGAAGCGGTTCACCATCTCCTCGCGCCGCGCCACCGGCGTACCGCCGTGGAGGAACTGCGTCGCCACCCCGCGCGCGGCCAGGTGCTCCTCCAGAAGCCGGGCCATCCGCACGTACTGGGTGAACACCAGCACCGAGCCCCGCTCGGCCAGGATGGTGTCCAGCAGTTCGTCCAGCAGCTCGATCTTCCCCGACCGGCCCGTGATCCTGGGCCGCTCCTCCTTGAGGTACTGCGCGGGGTGGTTGCAGATCTGCTTCAGCGCCGTCAGCAGCTTCATCACCAGCCCGCGCCGCTCGAACCCGTCCGCCCCGGAGATCTCCGCCAGGGTCTCGCGCACCACCGCCTCGTACAGACCGGCCTGCTCCGCCGTCAGCGACACCGCCCGGTCGGTCTCCGTCTTCGGCGGCAGCTCGGGCGCGATCCCCGGATCGGACTTGCGCCGGCGCAGCAGGAACGGACGCACCAGCGCGGCCAGGCGCTCGGCGGCGGCCGGGTCGCTCCCGCCCTCGACCGCGGCGGCGTACCGACTGCGGAAGGCGCTCAGCCGGCCGAGCAGGCCGGGGGTCGTCCAGTCCAGGATCGCCCACAGCTCGGAGAGGTTGTTCTCGACCGGGGTGCCGGTGAGCGCGACGCGGGCGCGGGCGTTGATGGTCCGCAGTTGCCGCGCCGTCGCCGAGTGCGGGTTCTTGACGTGCTGCGCCTCGTCGATGACGACCATGTCCCAGGGCGCGGCGGCCAGCCGGGGCGCGTCCAGCCGCATCGTGCCGTACGTGGTCAGCACGAACTCGCCGTCCGCGACACCGTCCAGGGAGCGCGACGCGCCGTGGAAGCGGCGGACGGGGGTGCCGGGGGCGAACTTCTCGATCTCCCGCTGCCAGTTGCCCATCAGCGAGGTGGGGCACACCACCAGCGTCGGCCCGGCGGTGTCCGGGTCGCTCCGCCGGTGCAGATGCAGGGCGATGAGAGTGATCGTCTTGCCGAGGCCCATGTCGTCGGCGAGACAGGCCCCCAGGCCGAGCGAGGTCATGGTGTGCAGCCAGTCGAGTCCGCGGAGCTGGTAGTCGCGCAGCGTCGCGGTGAGCGCCTCGGGCTGTCCGATCGACTGCTCTGCGGCGGACTCCGGGTCGGCCAGCCGGTCCCGCAGCCGCTGCAGCCAGCCGGTCGCCTCCACCTCCACACGGCGGCCGTCCACCTCCGTGGAGCCCGTCAGCACCGCGCCCAGCGCGTCGATGGGGGTGACCTTGCGGTCCTGCGCCTCCCGCGCCCGGCGCGCCTCCTCCGGGTCGATGACCACCCACTGGTCGCGCAACCGGACGATGGGCCTGCTGGACTCGGCCAGCCGGTCCAACTCCTGCCGGGTCAGCTCCTCGTCGCCCAGCGTGAACCGCCAGTCGAACGCCAGCAGCGCGTCGGCGGACAGGAACGAGGGGGTGTCCGCCTCGGTACGCCCCCGCCGACCGGCCCCGGTGCGCTCGTCCTCCCCGTCCGGCGAGCCGGCCGGACCGATCACCGCTCGCGCGGTCAGCTTCCTGGCCAGCTCCTTGGGCCAGTGCACCTGCACGCCGGCGGCGGCCAGGGCGCGGGAGGCGGGCCCCAGCAGTTCGGCGATCTCCTCGTCGGCGGGGTCCACGGAGTCCGGCACCGCCGCGGAGAGCAGCGGCGCCAGTGGAGGCCAGGCGCGGGCGGCGCGCCGCAGGGTCAGCAGGGCGTCCATCCGGGCCCGCGGCCCGAACGCGGCGGCGGTCCGCGAACCGCCGGCCCACACCTCCGCGGCGTCGGCGACCATCGAGGGGTCGCTGACGCTGTGGATCTGCAGCACGGCGCGGAACGACGGCCCCGCGTCGGCGCCCCCGCCCGCACGGCCTTGGGCGGTCACCGCCTGCGGAAGGCTTTCGGTCGAGGCCGGGACGGAGACCTCGATGCGCAACGAGAGCCGCACGCCCGCGTCGTGGCCGGCCGCCACGTCGGCCGCCCAGGCGCGCGCCTCGGGCAGCCGCCGGGGCTCTCCGGCGGCGAACGCGGGGCCTGCCGCGACGAGGGGGGCGGCGGGGGTACGGGGCAGGGCGTCGGCCACCGCGTCGAGGAACGCCCGCAGCAGCCGTTCCGGTTCGGGCAGCAGCGGCTCGCCGCCGAGGCCCTCCGGACCGGTCGCCTCCGGTCGGCTGCCGCCGTCGTCCGCGAGGGGCGTGGCGTGCGCGGTCGGCGGCATCGACGCCGCCAGTTCCCGGACGCGTGCCAGGTCCTCCGCGTTCAGCGGTCCGATCCGCCAGACGTCGTGGTCGGCGGGGCTCAACCCCGGCAGCAGGAGCCCGCGCGCCACGAACTGGAGGGCCAGGAGCCCGGCGGCGCCCCAGAAGGCGGTGGAAGGGGAGGCTTGGGCGTCGGCGCGCGACCGGGTCAGCACGGGCAGGGCGTCCTGTACGGGGAGGTGCAGGGCCGAAACGGTGCGGGGTCTCAGATCGGAGCCGACGACGACCAGGTCCGACGTACGCCCCCCGGTGTCGGGAAGGGGGCGGCCGTCCGGGTCCCAGAAGGCGATCCGACCTGTGCGGGCGGCATCCGCGGGGATGAAGAGGGCGGAACAGCGGGCCAGTCCCGCGATCTCGGAGGATGGTGGCGCTGGGTGCCTGTGCGCAGCGATGTCTGATTCCTCAAATTTGACTAGTGGGCGGGATCGCCGAGGATACTCCACTTCTTGAGGCTCCGGGCGGGCCAGGCGTGTGCTGTGCGTCACCCGGCGCGGGTGTCCGCGGGTCAGGTGGGGTCAGCACCACCGCCCGGTGCGGGGGCCTGCCCCCGGCGGAGCCGGGGGGTTGGCTCCATGGCCCCCCATACCCCCTGATCCGTAGGTTCGACGAGGTCAGCGCACATGCCCCAGAGAGCGGAGACGCCATGCCCCAGGCGACAGCCCCCGTTGCCGACCCCGTCGACGAGAGCGGTGCGGCCCGGCCGGGCCCGGCGGCCGGAGCGAGCCCCGCCGCTTCTCCGACCGGTCCGCCAGGAGGCGCGAGCCGCGACCCGAGGCCGGGCCGTCCCCGACCGGCTGGAGCCGGAAGCGAATTCGCGCCCCTGCTGCGCGCGGTGAAGGCCCATGGGCTGCTTGAGCGCCCCACAGGCCGCCACGCGCTGGGCATCGCGCTCGACCTGGCGGCTCTGGCCGCGGTCGTCACCGGCTTCGTCCTGCTGGGCGACACCTGGTGGAGCCTCCTCCTCGCCGGGCCGCTGGCGGTCCTCTGGGCCCGCACGGCCTTCATCGCCCACGACGCGGGCCACGCCCAGACATCCGGCGACCGGAGGACGAACAGACTGATCGGCCTGGTCCACGCCAATCTGCTCCTCGGCATGAACGAGGCGTGGTGGAACGACAAGCACGTGCGCCACCACGCCCACCCCAATCACGTCGACAAGGACCCGGACGTCGGCGTGGGAGTCCTGGTATGGACCCAGAAGCAGGCGGCGCAGCGCGAGGGATGCGCCCGGTGGCTGACCCGGAACCAAGCCCGGTTGTTCTTCCCGATGCTGCTGCTCGAAGGCATAGCGCTGAAGGTCTACGGATTCCGGTTCCTGCGCCGCCAGCCCGTCCGCGAGCGCGCCCTGTCGGCCCTGCTGCTGACCGCGCACTGCGGTCTGTACGCGGCCCTGCTGCTGAGCACGCTGTCTCCGGGCAGGGCGATCGTCTTCGCGCTCGTGCTGCACGCGGTGTTCGGCCTGCACCTGGGCATGGCCTTCGCCCCGAACCACAAGGGCATGGAGATGCCCGACCCCGACGGGGACCGCTGGGGCCACCTCCAGCGCCAGGTCCTGACCTCGCGCAACGTGCGTGGCGGGGTCCTGACCGACTGGTTCCTGGGCGGGCTGAACTACCAGATCGAGCACCACCTCTTCCCGAGCATGTCCCGCTCGCACCTCCGCCGGGCCCAGCCGCTGGTCAAGGCGCACTGTGCGAGCATCGGCATCCCCTACACGGAGACCGGCCTGATCGAGTCCTACCGGCAGGCGCTCGCCCACATGCACGAGGTCGGCGCACCGCTGCGCTGATGCGCCCGACCGCGCCGCCCGCCCCCGGCCGGCCGGTGGGCGGGAGGCGGACCGACGGGGGGAACGGAACAGAGTGCGGACGCGTTGACCCAGCAGGAGCGGCGGAAGCCGCGAAGGAGGCGAGGACCATGACGAACGGTGCCAAGGTCGCCATCGGCGGTGTCGTCGCGGCAGCCGTGCTGTGGCCCCTGATCGGATTCTGGTGGGCGTTGCTGATCGTGATCGGGGTCCCCGTCGCGGGGTACCTCCTGCTGGACCCGTCTCAGCGACGCAGGCTCCGGCGGATCGACCGCAAGCGGATCGGCCGCTGAACCCCGGCCCCGCCACGGCCCGCGGGTCGAAGGCGGTGGTGGCCGAGGCGGAAGTCCGGGGTCCGTCGTACGGACGCCGAGGCCGGACCCCCGGCCGGGCGGGGGGCCGGGACCTGCCGCCCTGCGCCGGGAGGCGCTGACACCCGGACTGCCCGCCGCGATCGCCTGGGACCGTCCGTGGAGGAGCGCGTCTGTCCGTCGTGGCCCGTTCGGCGCGCCCGAGGAACGGGCGGCCGCCGAGGCTCCGGGCCCGCGCGGCTGCGACGGGGTCGAGGGGCCGGCCACGCGTACACCACGGAACACCCTCATCGCCCGGCCGCCCTTCGAGCGGACCGCGTCCCCGGCTCTGCCCGCCCCCTGGCCGCTCAGCGACCTGTGCGCTCAGGAGGCGCGGCCAGGACCGAACCCGCCCCCACCCGGCCCGTCCGGGTGGAAGGGCGCCGAAGAGCCGGACTGGGCGCGGCGTTCCGCATAAGGTTGTTCATCCGGCCGGACGAGGGGGCAGCGTGATGAATCGGTATGACCGGCTGAAGGAGATCCAGCGGCTCGACCCGGAGCGGGACTTCCTTCAGATCTATCGGCTCACCGTCAGCTATGAGTTCCCCTGGGACATCACCCGCGCTCTCGAACTGGCCCTCTACCGCACCTACGCCGTGCCCAGCATCGGCCGACTCCTCGATGAGACCGCCGAGTTGACGGAGCGCTCGCAGAAGCGGTACGACGACACCGCCCTGCTGCTGGACACGGTGCTGGAGCACGGTTTCGACAGCGAGGACGGCCGGACGGCCATCCGCCGGATCAACCAGATGCACCGCAGCTACGACATCGGCAACGACGACATGCGCTACGTCCTGTGCACCTTCGTCGTGACCCCGAAACGCTGGCTGGACGCGTACGGCTGGCGACGGCTCTGTGACCACGAGCTGCGCGCGTTCGCCGCCTATTACCGCACGCTCGGCGTCCGGATGGGCATCAAGGACGTCCCCCTGACCTTCGAGGACTTCGAGCGCACCCTCGACGCCTACGAGCTCGAGCACTTCGGCTGGGACGAAGGCGCCCGCCGGGTCTCCGACGCCACGCTGGCGCTCATGGCGTCCTGGTATCCGTCGCCGCTCGCCCCGGTGGTCCGCGGCGCGAGCCTCGCACTCCTCGACGACTCCCTGCTCAGGGCCTTCCGCTACCGCCGTCCGAGCCGGGCGGCGCGCGGCCTGACGCGTGGCGCCCTGCGGCTGCGGGCGCGCGCCGTCCGCCTCCTGCCGCCCCGGCGGAAGCCGCACTACGCGCGCCAGAATCCCGAGATCAAGGGCTACCCGGACGGCTACGAGATCGCCGCGCTCGGTACGTTCCCCACACCGGGCGTCCGCGGCTGCCCGGTCCCCGGCCACCGGCGGTCATGACACGTCCGCGCCACCCCTGGAGTCCTGCGTTCGGATCAGGCCGGGCTCGCGGGCCCCGGCACGCACGTCAGCGGCGTTGCCGTCGGTCGCCCCTGCTCAGCGGTGACTCCCTCCTCCAGCCTGCCCGCACGCGCCGGGCCCCGCTCCCCGACCCGACCCGCACGCAAGCCCCCAGCCGTGCGGCGCCGAGCGCGGCCCGGCGGCGGGCGCCCCCGGACTGCCGCGGCGTCGGCCACCGTACGGCGGGCTCCGACGACTGCCGCACCCGCCCACGCGGGCCCAGCGGCCTACCGAGCACCGCAGGACGCGCCCGGCGCGCAGGCGCTCCGGGCCCCGGTGGTCGGGCGGCACGGCACGCTCGACCACCGGGCATCCCTCCGGCCGGTCGGAGGACGTCCCCCGCTGACGCGCACCTCGTCCACGCAGGGGCCCTCGCTCCGGCCCGCCGTCTCTCAGGCTCGGCGGACAGCGAGGGCGAGGTAGCGGTCGTCCTCGTCGGTGTAGGAGTCCAGCCGCCACCCCGCTCCGGCGAGCAGGGCCCGCAGCCTGGGCTCTGCCCGCAGATCGTCCTCGGAGAGGGGACGACCGTGCCGTGCGGCGAGCGTGGCACGACCGATCGGGTGGAACAGGGCCAGCACGCCGCCCGGACGGACCACGCGTGCGAGCTCCGCCATAGCGGTGCCGGGGTGAGGCAGATGGGAGATCAGTCCGGCGCCGAACACCGCGTCCAGCGCCCCGTCCCGCAGGGGCAGCCGGGCGACGTCGGCGCGGAGCAGCGCCCCGCTGTCCTCGCGTCCCGCCCGTACCGCCGCCGCCAGCATGGCGGGTGTGAGGTCGACACCCAGCACCGTGCCCTTCGGTCCGACCGCCGCACGCAGGGCGGGCAACGCCCGGCCCGTGCCGCAGCCCGCGTCGAGCACGGCGTCGCCGGGGCGCAGTCCGAGCAGACCGGCCGCGGACGCGTAGGCAGGCTCGTCGTCGGGGAACCGGCTGTCCCAGTCGGCTGCTCGGGGAGTGAAGAAGTCCAGGATGCGGGCAGAGTGCTCGTCGGCCATACCCGCATGATCGCGCAGCCGGCCGCTCCACGGGGCGGGGAGGGGACGGATGGGGCCGGAGGGCGCCACCGGGGCGGACGGCAGGACCCGCACGACGGGGACGATGCATTTCGGCCGTATACCCTCTACCCTCCGACCGGTCCGGGCCCGCCCCGTCATCTGTCCGGGCCCGCCGCGGAGCCCCCGGTGCATCCGCCACCGCGTGCGTGCGGCTGCCGCAGGGCAAGCCGTGCACGAGAGCCGTCGCCGCGGACCGGCTTTCCCACCTCAGGCGGGGGAGGGGGGTGGGACGGTCGCCGGCCACTTCGAGCAGAGGTGCACAGCGTCGTCGCCGTCGACCGCCGTCCCGGCAGGGGACCCGGCGTCCAACCCGTCCGGACGGAGCGTTCCGGTTCCCGCCGGAGGACGCGCACGACCGGGACCTCGGGCGCGACGGCCCGAACCGTGTGGTCGAGGAGCCGGGCGCGTGCACGCGGCCCAGCCTCCGCCTTACGGGCCGCGCGTCGGGCGCGGGTTCCGCTCAGCCGACCAGATCGGCCATCGCCACCACCTCGTCGATGCGCACCCGCACGACCAGTTCCCCCGGAACCCCGTTGCGCCTGCCGAACTCCTCGGCGGCGCCGGCCTCCACGTACCGCCCCGCGATCAGCGTCGCCCACCGCAGCAGTTCCTCGGGGTCCTCGCTCAGTTCCGCACGTCCCCGCACCATGGCGAACGCGTACGGGGACCGCTCGTCGTCCACGCAGAGGGCGACCCGGCCGTCACGCGCCAGGTCGCGTCCCTTCACGCTCTCCTTGCCGGTGTTGAAGACCACCGTGTCGCCGTCGAGAAGGAACCAGACCGGCGCGACGTGCGGGCTTCCGTCGGCCCGCACGGTCGAGACCTTCGCGGTGCGGGTCCCCTCGGAGAGGAACGCCCGCCATTCTCCATCGGTCATGTGGTGTGCCATACGCCCATCCTGGGTCCGATGCCCGCATGGCGCGAAGCGGCGCCCCGGCCGGAGGGGGGCGCTTGCCCCTGGGAGACCGGTGCGCAAGGCTTACGCGCGTAGCGGGGGGCACGGGGAACGAAAGTACGGGGAGGACGAGCTGATGGCGCTGGACCGGGGACTTGACTGGCTCCTTGACGATCTCACCAGCAGGGTGCAGCACATACGGCACGCGTTGGTGCTCTCGAACGACGGACTGGTCACCGGGGCCAGCACCGGTCTCGCGCGCGAGGACGCCGAACATCTGGCGGCGGTGTCCTCCGGGTTGCACAGCCTCGCCCGAGGGTCGGGACGCCACTTCCGGGTGGGGCGGGCCCGCCAGACGATGGTCGAGTTCGACGAAGCCCTGCTCTTCGTGACGGCCGCCGGGGACGGCAGTTGCCTGTGCGTGCTGACCGCGGCCGAGGCCGACGTCGGCCAGGTCGCCTACGAGATGACCTTGCTCGTCAACCGGGTCGGCGAACACCTCGGCGTCTCCGTGCGCCAGACCGACCCGGAGGACGCCGGTCCCCTCTGACGTCGCGCCCGCTCCGCGCCGACCGACCGCACACCGCTCTGACCTGCTGCTTCGACATCGGAAGGCTCCGCACCCGCCGCCTCCTCACCGCCGTGTCGTCGCGTGGACGAGGAGTTGTCCACAGGGCTGACGCGCGATGGCATCCTCGGACTACCGTGATCACGGAGAGTATTCGATCCGTACGGGGAGGACAGCCATGACGGTCAGGGAAGCACGCCGCGGTCACGCCGGGTTCGACGGTCGGCAGGTCGAGGAGGCGGCCGTGCGGGCCGCCGGGACGGACCCGGAACCACCCGGCGTACCGGTGACGGTCGCTGCCGGGCGCGCGGCCCAGGAGTTGGGACTGCGGCGCGCCGAGTTCGAGTTGGCGGTGCACCTGCGGTTGATCGCCGTCCGTGTCGTGCCGGGCGGCGGACGGCCTCGGGTGGAGGAGAAGGAGATCGCGCGCCTGCGCGAGGAGCCGGGATTCCCGGACGGTCTCGCGGAGCGGGTCCGCACCGTCGGCACGGCGGAGGGAGCCGTGCTGCTCGGCATCGCTCCGGCCCGGTTCACCCGGCTGGCCCGCGCTGGGTGCGTCTCGCCGGTCACGTTCTATCTGAATCGGTATCGCGCGGTGGTCTGGCTCTACCTCGCCGACGAGCTCGCCGCGTTCGCGGTCCGGGAGCCCGACCTTCTCGCCGGCACGATGCCGCCGGACATGCGCGCGATGCTGGAGGCGGGTGTCGACTGGCGGGCGCGCAACTGGCGCTCGCAGCGCGTCGAGCGGCTGCTGAACCGTACGGAGGACCCGTGGGCGCGGGCGGCTGTCCAGGCATCGGCGTTGGACCGGGTGCAACTGGCGGAAGTGGTGGAGGACCCCTACGAACGGGCCTGTCTCGTACGGGCCCGACCGGAGCCGGTCTTCGGGCGCCCCGCCTCCACGGCGGCGAGGGAGACCATGGCGGAGCTGATGCACGCCGACGACCCCGACGAGATCCTGTGGCGGCGGGTCAACCTGGTCCTGGAGTTGGACCGGGCCCGCGAGGACCGGCCCGCACCGCGACCGGGAGGCGAACGGGCGCCGTGGGCGGCGCGGGACACGCAGGCGCACCCCGCGGATGCGGAGCGACCCGCGCCGCCGGCGCGGGTCGCGGCTCCCCCTCCGGCCCGGGCGACCGAGCCGACTCCCGCAAGCGCACCGCCGTCGACGTCGGTGGTCGCTCCGCCCCTGCGGCCGTCCCCGGCGCGGAGCGCGACCGCGGGGGTCGGGCGGAAGCCCGTACCGGCCGGTGGCGCTGTGTCCGCCGACGGGCGCGTAGCCGACGGTCGTTCGACGTCCAGCGGGGCTCCGGCGGTCGGGGACGCGTGCGCCGGGACGTCGCGTCGGGCGGCGGCACGCGGATCCATCCGGAGGAGGAGGCCGACCGGCAGGCGTGTGCTGGCCAGGCTGGGATGGCGGGGACGGGGCGTCGGATAAGCCAGTGCGGACCGCCGACCCGATCACCCATGCTGTCGCCATGTTGATCAGAGAAGCGACTCCGCGGGACTGGCCCGCCATCTGGCCGTTCTTCCATTCGATCATCGCCTCCGGAGAGACGCTCACCTATCCCGTCGATCTCAGCGAGGAGGAAGGCGAGAGGTGGTGGTTCGCGGCCGCCCCGAGTCGGGTGGTCGTCGCTGTGGACGAGGCCGGGGCGGTGCTCGGCACGGCGAAGATGAACCGCAATCACCTGGGCAACGGCTCCCATATCGCCGGCGCCACCTACCTCGTCGATCCCGCGCACTCCGGTCGCGGGGTCGGACGAGCCCTGTGCGCCCACTCGGTGGAATGGGCTCGCGCCCAGGGCTTCCGGGCGATGCAGTTCAACGCGGTGGTCGAGACCAACGTCCGTGCGGTCAGGCTGTACCGGTCGATCGGCTTCGAGGTGATCGGCACCCTGCCGGAGGGTTTCCACCATCCGACCAAGGGTTACGTGGGACTCCACATCATGCACAAGGCTCTGTGAGTCCCGGAACCGGAGCCCCCCCCACGGCCCCGCACATGCCCTGGGGGGCTCCGGATCACCGGGCCTGTGAGGAGCGGCCGCCCCGTCCGGGGCTGGCAGGTGTCGGCCGCGTGACCGCCTGGCCACGTGGCCGCAGCCGGCAGAAGCGGCGATGCGACCCGCCTGCCCGCATTGTGGAAACGGCGGCGAAATGACCGGAGTTGGGGCGCCGGACGAGAGGCCGGGGGCGGCTGCATACCCATGGGGCGGGGGCAGTACTGTGCGCCTCACCGCCATTCAGGCGTTGAGATCCATCTGGAGGAAGAAACCCATGAGCATACCCAGGAGATCGTGGCGTGGCGCGGGAACTCTCGCGGCCGCCGCGGTCGTCGGTCTGACCGGAGGCATCCTCTCCGCCGGTCCGGCCGCGGCTCACAAACCCACCTGGGCCGTGACCTGCTCCGAGGTGAGCATCGACCTCATCCAGTACACGAGCGATGTCCCCAACACGGTGACCGTCTCGGTGGACGGCAAGGACATCCTCCCCACCGAGACGTTCGGCCGTGAGTTCCACAAGAAGCTGACGCTTCCCGAGCACGACAAGCCGGTGACCGTCCGACTGGTCGTCAAGGACGCCTCGCCGGGCGGCAGGTACTCGTTCGACGACGAGAAGACGGCCGAGGTGTGCGAGGGGGAGGAGCCCACCCCGACCCCCAGCCAGCCCACCCCGAGCGAGCCGGCTCCGAGCGAGCCGACCCCCAGTGAGCCGGCCCCGAGCGAGCCGACGCCGACCGAGTCGACTCCGGGCACCCCCTCCACCGAGACGCCCGAGCCCAGCGCCACGCCCAGCGAGCAGCCTTCGGAGTCCGCGGCGGCCACGCCCGCCCCGAGCCCCAGCTCCCCGGACCTGGCCGAGACGGGTTCGTCGTCGGCCACGCCCATCATCGGCGGCGCCGCCGTCGCGGTGCTGCTGGCCGGTGGCGGCATCCTGTGGGCCGTCCGCAAGCGGCGCATCGCCCAGGGCTGACGCCTCCGCCCCACGGGAGTCCCGGCGTCGAGGACGACCTGAGCACCAGGTCTCCTGAACCGTCGGAGCGAGGGGCTCGGCGGGCCGGGCGGGACCGTGGTCACCACGGGACCGCCCGGTTCGCGGGATGAGGGGTGGGGGGGGGGGGGGGGGGGGGGGGGGGGGGGGGGGAGGGGGGGGTGGGGGGGCGGGGGGGGGGGGGGGGGGGAGAGGGGGGGGGGGGGGGGGGGGGGGGGGGGGGGGGGGGGGGGGGGGGGGCGTTCAGCGTGCGGCGGTATTGC
>NZ_JBVJCD010000069.1:0-28208 GCF_055588985.1 Streptomyces sp. NPDC041970 | reverse complement strand
GCCCCGGCCCCTCGGGGGGTTTCCACTCCTTTAAGTGGGCCGTGTCTGACTCCCAACCCCCCCCCCCCCCCCCCCCCACCCCCCAACCCCCCACCCCCCCCCTCCCCCCCCCCCCGCCCCCTTCGCCGTACGCGCGCGTCCGGGGGTCAGTCGGCCTTGCGGGAACCGCCGACGGCGGCGATCGGGCCGAGGGCCAGGAAGAGGTACGTCATGAAGTCGGCCTCCTCCTTCCAGATCTTCGTCACGGTGTCGAAGTGGTCGAAGAACACCTCGGAGAAGGCGACCCCGGCCCCTTCCGCCATCACCATCGACATGCCGACGAGCTGGCCGAGGTAGACCGCGCCGAGCGAGAAGAGGGCCGCCGCGCCGATGACCGCCGGGTGGGAGCCGCCGACCTTGGCGGCCGCGAAGCCGACGAGGAAGCCGACGCCGACCGCCGCGTAGCCGACCTCGCGCTCGATGGAGCCCGCGATCACGCCGTACAGGATGCCCGCGACGATCGCCGCGCCGAGGGCGACCAGCAGGCCGAGGGCCAGGTTGCGCGCGGGGCGCACCGGGGGCGGCGGGGCGAAGGGCGCGCCTCCGTGCGGGCCGGGCTGCTGGTGCGCGAAGGGGTTGCCGCCCGGAGCGGGCCGGCCGGGCTGACCGGCGTACGGGTTGCCTCCGACGGGTCCGCCGGCGTACGGGTTGCCCCCGGCGGGCTGCTGGGGCTGGTTCGGCGGTGGCACGGGCTGGCTCATGGCGGGCTCCCCCTGGGACGGCTGCGCACGACAGTGCGGGAGGCGCACGGCTGTGCGCTCGGTGACGCCGCAGGCTAGCAGGGCGCCCGGAGCCGGGCCCCGCCGTTTCCGGCGGCCCGTACCGCCTCAGAGCCGGTGGGCGGCCCCCGCCGGGGTGGCGCCGCGGGTGTCCAGGAGGAGTTGCGCCTTCACCGCGAGGCCCTGGAGGTCGTAGGTGCGGTGCTGCTGGAGCAGGACGGTCAGGTCCGCCGCGGCGGCCGCCTCGTACAGCGAGTCCGCGCGGGGGACGGGGCGTTCGCGCACCCGCCAGTCCTGGACGTGCGGGTCGTGGAAGCCGACCTGCGCGCCCATGTCCATCAGCCGGGAGGCGATCTCGCGGGCGGGGGCGGCCTCCTGGTCGGCGGTGTCCGGCTTGTAGGTGACGCCGAGGAGCAGCACGCGCGCGCCCCGGACGGACTTGCCGTGCTCGTTCAGCAGGGTGGCGCTGCGCTGGATGACGTAGCTGGGCATCCGGTCGTTGATCTCCTGGGCCAGCGAGACCATCCGCAGCGGGTGGCCGGGGGTGCGCGGGGTGTAGGGCAGGCAGCCGGGGTCCACCGGGACGCCGTGGCCGCCGACGCCGGGGCCGGGGCGGAAGGGCTGGAAGCCGAAGGGCTTGGTCTCGGCGCACCGGATGACGTCCCACAGGTCCACGCCGAGGTCGTGGCAGAGCACCGCCATCTCGTTGACCAGCGCGATGTTGACGTGGCGGAAGTTGGTCTCCAGCACCTTCGTCATCTCCGCCTCGCGCGGCCCGCGGGCCCGGACGACCTTGTCGGTGAGCCGTCCGTAGAACGCGGCGGCCGACTCGGTGCAGGCGGGGGTGAGGCCGCCGATGACCTTGGGGGTGTTGGCGTAGTGGTGGGTGCGGTTGCCGGGGTCGAGCCGGCCGGGGGAGCAGGCGAGGTGGAAGTCGCGTCCGGCGACCAGCCCGGAGCCCTCTTCGAGCAGGGGCCGCAGGACGTTCTCGGTGGTGCCGGGCGGCACGGCGGATTCGAGCAGCACGGTGGTGTGCGGGCGCAGGCGGGCCGCCAGCGCGCGGGCGGCGTCGCCCAGGGCGGTGAGGTCGAGGGTGCGGTCGGGGCCGAGCGGGGTGGGGGAGCAGAGCACGGCGGTCCGGACCCGGCCGAGCTCGGCGGCGTCGGTGGTGGGCCGGAACCCGGCGGAGAGCATCCGGCGGATCTCGGAGGCGGTGAGGGCCCCTTCGACCGGGGTGCGGCCGGCCCGCAGCTCCGTGCAGGGGCGCGGGTCGGGGTCGTAGCCGACGGTGTCGATTCCGGCGCTCACGGCGGCCTGGGCGAGGGGCAGGCCGAGGTGACCGAGTCCGACGACGGCGAGGTCTGCGGGCATGTGGAGAGCCGTCCTTCCCTAAGGCCGGAGAACGAAGATCGCAACTGCTGAGGACAGCGCAATGTCAGACTAGGCGTAAATATGACCTGAATGTCGCATTGCGCGGTTCCGGTCGCCGGGGTGTTGTCCACAGGCGGTGGCTGAACTCGGTGAGCGCGGACAGAATCGAGGGGTGGGCACGGGCGGCCGGCCCCTCGGCCGGGTGGCACTCCCGTGTCCGACCACCCCGATCCACCGGGAGGCAGCAGTGAGGACAGCGACACTGGGACCCGCCGAGCGCGCCGCCGCGCTCGCCGCCATGGCCGAGCGCGAACTGGACGTGCTGGTCGTGGGGGCGGGCGTGGTCGGCGCGGGCACGGCACTGGACGCCGTCACCCGAGGGCTCTCCACCGGGCTGGTCGAGGCGCGCGACTGGGCCTCCGGCACGTCGAGCCGGTCGAGCAAGCTGATCCACGGCGGGCTGCGCTATCTGGAGATGCTCGACTTCGCCCTGGTCCGGGAGGCGCTCAAGGAGCGCGGGCTGCTGCTGGAGCGGCTGGCCCCGCACCTGGTGAAGCCGGTGCCCTTCCTCTACCCGTTGCAGCACAAGGGGTGGGAGCGGTTCTACGCCGGTTCCGGGGTCGCGCTCTACGACGCGATGTCGGTCTCCTCCGGCCACGGGCGCGGCCTCCCCGTGCACCGCCACCTCTCCCGCCGACGCGCCCTGCGGGTCGCGCCCGCGCTGAAGAAGGACGCCCTGGTCGGGGCGCTCCAGTACTACGACGCCCAGATGGACGACGCCCGCTTCGTCACCACGCTGGTGCGCACCGCCGCCTCCTACGGGGCCCCCGTGGCGAACCGGGCCCGCGTCGTCGGCTTCCTCCGCGAGGGCGAGCGGGTCGTCGGGGCCCGCGTGCGGGACGTCGAGAGCGGCGGGGAGTACGAGGTCCGGGCCAAACAGGTGGTCAACGCCACCGGCGTGTGGACCGACGACACCCAGGGGCTCATCGGGGAGCGCGGGCAGTTCCACGTACGGGCCTCCAAGGGCATCCACCTCGTCGTCCCCAAGGACCGCATCCACTCCTCCACCGGCCTCATCCTGCGCACCGAGAAGTCCGTCCTCTTCGTGATCCCGTGGGGCCGGCACTGGATCATCGGCACCACGGACACCGAATGGGACCTGGACAAGGCCCACCCGGCCGCCTCCAGCGCCGACATCGACTACCTCCTCCAGCACGTCAACACCGTCCTCACCACCCCGCTCACCAGGGACGACGTCCAGGGCGTCTACGCCGGTCTGCGCCCGCTGCTGGCGGGCGAGTCGGACGCGACCAGCAAGCTGTCGCGCGAGCACACGGTGGCCCATCCCGCGCCCGGCCTGGTCGTCGTGGCGGGCGGCAAGTACACGACGTACCGCGTCATGGCCAAGGACGCGGTGGACGAGGCGGTCCACGGACTCGACCAGCGGGTCGCCCCCTGCGTCACCGAGGACACCCCGCTGCTGGGCGCCGAGGGGTACCGGGCCCTGTGGAACGCCGGGGCCCGCATCGCGGCCCGCACCGGGCTCCACGTCGCACGGGTGGAGCACCTGCTCAACCGGTACGGCTCCCTGACCGAGGAGATCCTCGAACTCATCGCGGCCGACCCCTCCCTGGCCGCGCCCCTGCCCGCCGCCGACGACTACCTGCGCGCCGAGATCGTCTACGCGGCCTCGCACGAGGGGGCCCGCCACCTCGACGACGTGCTGACCCGGCGCACCCGGATCTCCATCGAGACCTTCGACCGGGGCACCCGCAGCGCCCGGCTCTGCGCGGAGCTGATGGCCCCGGTGCTGGGCTGGGACCAGGGCCGCGTCGACCGGGAGGTCGAGCACTACGAGAAGCGGGTGGAGGCCGAGCGCGAGTCGCAGCGGCAGCCCGACGACCTGACGGCGGACGCGGCGCGGCTGGGGGCTCCGGACATCGCCCCGGCGTGAGCGGACCGGCCGCGTCGGGCGGGCCGTTCCGGTGCGGGGCGTGCGGACGGGGAGGCTCCGGGGGCGAGGCGGGCGGGTGTCGTGTCCGGTGCGGGGTGTGCGGCGCGGTTCGTCCCGGCGCGGAGCGTGCGGACGCGGTGGCTCCGGTGGCGGGGCGTGCGGGCGTCCTGACCCCCTGTCCAGGGTGTGGACAGGGGGTCAGGACGGCTTGTGCCCCGGCGCGGTGGGGATCCGGCGCCCCGGCGCGTCGCCATCACGCGTCGCCGCCCGCCCCGTTGACGGGACGTCGGCCGCCCCGCCGCGCGGGGGCCCTGGACGGGGAGGCGGGGTTGGTAGGAGGCTGTGGGGGCGGGGTGTGGTTCCCTGGGCGTGTCCGCCGCCGCACTGCCGGCCGGCGAACGCGCCGAGGGGGCGGTGGGCGGCCCCCGGACGCCGGTACGGCGAGGGGCTTCCCTCTCCGGGCCGCGTCGCGGCGGGGCCCGGACCCGGCACCAGGACCGGTCTCGGGGTGAGGGACAATGAACGCTCTGCCAGGGCGGGTTGATCGCAGAGGGGACGCATGTCGGAGGCGGAGCAGGCACAGGAGCCCCAACGGGACCAGGACGGGCGTCTCCTCGCGGGGCGCTACCGGCTCGGGGAGGTGCTCGGCCGGGGCGGCATGGGCACGGTCTGGCGCGCTGCCGACGAGACGCTGGGCCGTACGGTCGCGGTCAAGGAACTGCGGTTCCCGTCGGCCATCGACGAGGAGGAGAAGCGGCGGCTGATCACGCGCACCCTGCGTGAGGCCAAGGCGATCGCCCGTATCCGCAACACCAGCGCGGTGACCGTCTACGACGTGGTCGACGAGGACGACCGCCCGTGGATCGTCATGGAGTTGATCGAGGGCAAGTCGCTGGCCGAGGCGATCCGCGAGGACGGCACGCTGACGCCGAAGCGGGCCGCCGAGGTCGGGCTCGCCATCCTCGACGTGCTGCGCTCGGCGCACCGCGAGGGCATCCTGCACCGCGACGTGAAGCCGTCCAACGTGCTCATCGCCGAGGACGGGCGCGTCGTGCTCACCGACTTCGGCATCGCCCAGGTGGAGGGCGACCCCTCGGTCACCTCCACCGGGATGCTCGTCGGCGCCCCCTCCTACATCTCGCCGGAGCGGGCCCGCGGCCACAAGCCCGGACCGCCCGCCGACCTGTGGTCGCTCGGCGGACTGCTCTACGCGAGCGTCGAGGGCAGCCCGCCGTACGACAAGGGCTCGGCCATCGCCACGCTGACGGCCGTGATGACCGAACCGCTCGACCCGCCGAAGAACGCCGGGCCGCTCACCGACGTCATCTACGGCCTGCTCGACCGCGACCCCGAGCAGCGTCTCGACGACGCCGGCGCGCGGGCGCTGCTCAAGGCCGTGATCAACGGCCCCGACGAGTCCGCGCCCGTCGACTCCACCCAGCTCATGGCGCTGCCGACGGTGCCCGCCGCCGATCCGCTGGTCAAGCGGACGCCGAAGGCGGCCAAGGCCCCCAAGCCGCCGAAGCAGCCCACCGCGGCGGGCGAGACCGGCGAGGGGACGCGCGACCGGCTGCGCGGGGCCCTGCGCTCCGTACGCAACGCGAAGGCCGCGCCCGCGGCGGCCGCGGGCGCGGCGGCGGGCGTCGCCGCGGCCGCCCAGGCCACCCCGGCCGTCGCGGCCACCGGTTCGCCCGCGACGCCGCCGAAGCCGGCCACCCCGCCGGGGTCCCTCGGCGCGGCGTCCCCGGCGGCCACCGCCACCGTCACCGCGAGCACCGGAGCCGCCGGCTCGAAGGCCGCCGCCCGCCCGGCGGCGGCGGCGAACGCTCCCGCGTCCGCCGGGCGGCCCCCCTCCTCGACGCCGCCCGTCCGGGCCTCGATCACCGATGTGGTGCCCCGCCGCACCCTCGCGATCATCGCGGCCGTCGTGGCGCTGGCCGTCCTCGGCACGGTCCTCGCGCTCACCCTCGGCGGCGGCGACGAGGAGCAGGGCGGCCGGAGCGGCACCGCCGCCTCGGCCGGGCCCACCGGCGAGGGCGGCGAGAAGGGCGACGGCCGCAAGGAGAGCCAGGGCGCGGACAAGGGCCGGGCCTCCGACGACCCGTCCGACGCCCCCTCCGCCGACCCGTCCCAGGACAAGGGGACGGACGGGCCGGACGGCACGGGCGGCGCGCTGCCCGCCGGGTACGAGGCGGTCACCGACACCCGGTTCCACTTCGTCATGGCGATGCCCGCGGGCTTCTCGCGCACCGCCATCGCGGGCTCCAACTCCGGTGGCGTCTACAACGCGAAGCGGGGCGGCTTCCCCCGCGTCCAGGTCGACTTCACCGCCTCGCCCGGGGGCGACGCGGCCGCCGCCTGGCGCGGCGCGGTCGGGAGCGCCAAGGTGCTGAGCAAGGGCTACCGGCACATCGGCATCAAGAAGGTCGAGTACAACGGCTACCCGACCGTCGCGGACTGGACGTTCGAGCGCACCCAGAACGGCGTCCGCGTGAAGGTGCTCAACCGCGGCTTCAAGGTCGACGCCAAGCGCGGCTACTCGATCATGATCAGTTGCCGGGTGGACGCGTGGGACGCCGCCGAGTGCCGGACGCTGCGCGAGACGGCGTTCACCACGTTCGAGCCCAAGGGCTGACGAGTCGTCAGAGCCGGGGTCGGGCTGCGGAGAAGCGCGCGGCGGGCACCGGGCGGACCTTTGTTCGAGCCAGGTTGTCACGACCCGGCCCGTCTGTCCGTGCCGCCACGTATCGTAAGAGGCTGGAGACCGCGCGCGGCCCGGTTCGCAGGTCGATCGCCCGCCGACCGACCGGGACCGGACCGCCGCGCACGATCGTGACGGCCGGGGGACAGCGCGCTTCGGGGAGGCGTCGTGGACGACTACGCGGGTCGGGTGCTTGCCGACCGCTACCGCCTTCCGCTGCCCCCGTCCGACGGGTACGAACTGGTCGAAACACGCGCGTTCGACACGTACAGCGGGCAGGAAGTCCTGCTCCGCCAGGTGCCGTTGCCCGAGATCGTCGACGCGGAGGTGCTCGACGCCGACGGCCGCTCCTCCTCGGGACGCGCCGCCGGACGGGCGGTCCGCCGCAGCACGGACCCCGCGGTCCGGCGGGCGATCGAGGCCGCGCAGGCGGCCGCCCAGGTGCCCGACCACCCCCGGCTCGACCAGGTCTTCGACGTGTTCGCCGAAGCGGGGTCCCTGTGGATAGTGAGCGAGCTGGTCGCGGCGCGCCCGCTGGCCGCTCTCCTGGCCGAACGCCCCCTGAACCCCTACCGGGCCGCCGAGATCGGCTCCGACGTGCTGACCGCCCTGCGCGTGCTGCACGCCCACGGCTGGACCCACCGCAACATCACCGTCCGCACGGTCCTGGTCTGCGATGACGGCCGGGTCGTGCTGACCGGCCTCGCGGCGGGCGCCGCCGAGGAGGCGCTGTGCGGCTACGCCCCCGTTCCGGAGCCCGACGAGGACCTGGCGGAGGCCCTCGACGCCCACGACCTCCCGGCCGTCGAGCGGGACCCGGACGACGAGGACTTCCCCGACGCGCACACGCTCCCGCCGGCCGAGGACTTCGAGGACGGCGAGGATCCCGAGGACTTCGAGACGGGCGAGGACGGCGACGACCGCGAGGGCCGGAGCGGTTGGGAGCGGCCCGTGCCGCCGCTGCCGCAGGGGTACGCCTCGCGGTGGGACGAGGATCGCGCCCTGCCCCCCGGCCAGGAGCGCGGCCCCCTCCCGCAGCAGCGGGCGGACCAGGGCTGGGGCGCGCCCCCGGCGCTCGGCCCCGCACCGGACGCGGACGAGGTGTACGAGGCGTACGTCGAGGACGAGGCGTACGACGCGGAGGAGCCGCGCGAGGCGCACGCCACGGGCGAGACGTACGGGCCGTACGGCCAGGGCGACGCGGAGGACGCGTACGGCACCGGCGAGGCGTACGCACCGCGTGGTGCGGGAGACGCGGACGGGCCGCACGCCGCGTACGGGCCGTACGGAGCGGACGCCCCGTACGGCCCCCGCGAGCCCTACGCGCCCCAGACCTCCCACGGCATCCCGCAAGGCCCTCGCGCGCCCCAGGCGTACGGGGCCGAGGGCTCCCGCGGCGAGCAGGGGCTCGGCGCGCGCCCGGCCCCCTCCGCCGTTCCGTACGCCGCCGAGTCCGAGCCGGGCGCGGAGAGCGCCGCCCGCGCGCGGGCCGCGCGCGCCGGGGCCATCGCGGCCTACCGGGCGGGCGCGCGCGCCGCCGCCCGGATCACCGACGATCGGCAGCCCGCCGACCCCGCGAAGCCGCTCCCGCCCGCCCCCGGCGACGACGCCGACACCGGCGTGCTCCCCCGCACGCGGCCGGCCGACGCCCCCGGCGCGCCCCGGCTGCCCGGCCCGCCCTGGACGGCCCGTGCCGAGGAGCCGTACGCCGACGACACCGACGACGATGACGACGAGGGCCCCCGGCCGCCGGTGCGCCGCGTCCACCTCGCCGGCGTCTGGGACGACGGGCCCGGCGCCGGGCGCCCCGTGCCCGCGGGCGGGTCCGGGGAGGACGCGCTGCGCGCCGACTCCCGGCGGCCCGGCGCCCCGGCGGCGAAGCCGCCCGTCCCCACCGTCCGGCCCCCCGCCGGGCGGGACGCCCCGCGGGCCTGGGAGGACGCCGTCGCGGGCGGCCGCGAGCCCGACGCCTACCGCGGCCCCACCACCCCGCTCGCCGCCGAACGCGCCCGGCAGGCGCGGATCGCCGTCGTCGGGGCCGTCACCGAGCGCTGGGCGCCCGAACAGGCGGGTCCCGTCCACGACAACTGGCGGCTCGCCCCTCCGATCGGCCCCTCCACCGACCTGTGGGCGCTCGGCGCGCTGCTCTACCGCGCCGTCCAGGGCCACGCCCCCTACCCGGAGGACAACGCCGCCGAGCTGGTCCAGATGGTGTGCGCCGAGCCCCCCGCCTTCGCGGAGGAGTGCGGCCCGCTGCGCCCCGTCGTCGAGTCCCTGCTGCGCCAGGACCCCACGGAGCGGCCGGACGTCGAGGAGCTGAGCGGCTGGCTGCGCTCGCTGGTGCGGTCCGCCCCGGAGCCGGAGGCGGGGGTCGACGTGGTCCCGCTGCCGGCCGACGCCGGCCGGCTCCCCGTCGTACGCCGCCGGGGCGAGCTGGTCCGCAGGCGGTGGAGCCGCTTCGGCAGGAGCGCGGCCCAGGGCCGGCACCGCCAGGGCGGGCGGCAGGCGCCCCAGGAGCACGGGGGCGTCCTCCCGCCGGTCGGGGACGACTCGCTGCTGCCGCCCGAGCGCCCCGCGCCCGTGCCGGTCGGGGCGTGGGAGGACGAGCGCCCGGCCCGGCCGCCGCGCACCCCCAAGGGCCCCCGCGTCCTGCGGGAGCCGCCGCGCCGGGGCGAGGGCGCGGCCCCCAGGCGGCTGGGCCGCCTGCTGCTGGTCCTGATCCTGCTGCTGATGGTGGCCGCCATCGCGTACGCCGTGATGTTCATGCCCCGGCAGGAGCCCGCCCGGCAGGGCGGGGCGCAGGGCGCGCCGACCGCTCCCGCCGCCTCCGCCGGTGCGGGGAACGCCTCGGGGGTGCCCCAACCGCCCGCCCCCGCGGAGGAGTCGGCCGAGACCGGGTCGCAGCAGCCGCAGACCAGCCGCTCCGCCGTCGCGCTCACCCCCGGCTACACGCTCCGCGAGGACCCGGAGGGCTTCGCGGTCGGCGTGCCGAAGGACTGGCGGCGCAGCCCCGCCAACACCGACCGGCAGATCCGGTACGCCGGCGACGGGTTCACCCTGCTGGTGGTGCCCGGCCGCGACACGGTCAAGGCGGCCGGCAGCGACCCGCTGGCCTACCAGCGGGACAAGGAGCCGGAGTTGCAGCCGTTCCGGGACTCCAGTTGGTCCTCGTCCTCCGGGCTGCGCCGCGTCGACGTCGGCCGGCAGTCCATGGCCGAGGGCCAGTTCACCTGGCAGGAGAGCGGCGGCCGCGAGGTGTTCGTCCGCAACCTCGCCCTGATCGTCGACGGCCGCTACCACATCGTCCAGGTCATCGGGCCCGAGAGCGAGCGCGACCGGGTCGGCGAGATCTACCGGCAGGCCGTCGCCTCGTACCGGGTCGATCGCTGACCGCACCTCACCAACGGTGCGTGACAGCTCCGTTGCGGGTCGTCGGGGATGGATCACAGTGCGGTCTCATGGGCGATCCCCCTTTGGGCCCCCGCACCCCCGCTCCGTAATCTGGCAGTCGAGCGACGGGGCGGGGACATCACGTGGATCGATCACAGAACACGGCCGAGGGACTGCTGCTGGCGGGGCGTTACCGCCTGGGGGAGGTGCTGGGCCGCGGCGGCATGGGCAAGGTCTGGCGCGCCCACGACGAGGTGCTGCACCGCACGGTCGCCGTCAAGGAGTTGACCGCGGGGCTGTACGTGGCCGAGGCCGACCGCCTCGTCCTGCACGCGCGTACGCAGAAGGAGGCGCGCGCCGCGGCCCGCATCACGCACCCCGGCGTCGTCACCGTGCACGACGTGATCGAGTACGACAACCGGCCCTGGATCGTCATGCAGTACGTCGACGGGCCCTCGCTCGCCGACGCGGCCAAGCAGAGCGGCGAGGTCGCCCCGCGCGAGGCGGCCCGGATCGGGCTGCACGTGCTGAGCGCGCTGCGCGCCGCCCACGCGGCCGGGGTGCTGCACCGGGACGTCAAACCCGGCAACGTCCTGCTGGCGCGCGACGGCCAGGTGCTCCTGACGGACTTCGGGATCGCCGCCATCGAGGGCGACTCCACCATCACCCGTACCGGCGAACTGGTCGGCTCCATCGACTACCTGGCCCCGGAGCGGGTGCGCGGCGGCGATCCGGGGCCGGCCTCGGACCTCTGGTCGCTCGGCGCGACGCTGTACACGGCGGTGGAGGGGCGCTCCCCGTTCCGCCGCACCTCCCCGATCTCCACCATGCAGGCCGTCGTGACCGACGAGCCGGCCGCGCCGGTCAACGCGGGGGCGCTCGGAGCCGTCATCACCGCGCTGCTCCGCAAGGACCCCGCCGACCGGCCCACGGCCGCCGCGACCGAGCAGATGCTGCTGGACGCCATGGACGGCCGCGAGCCCCGCGCCGCCCAGGCGCACGTGCCCACCCAGCGTCTCCCCGAGAGCGCCCGCCACCTCCTGGGCCCCGAGACCGCGGGCGCGGACGGGTCCACGGCCCGGCTGCCCGCGACCGCCTCCGCCGCGCCCGCGACCGCCTCCGCCGCGCCCCCGGACGCCCCCGTCGCGCACCCCGCCCCCGCCCCCGCCCCGGCGCCCCGGCGCCGCTCCCGGTGGCGCACGGCCCTCGTCGTGGCCGCCGCCGCCGCGGTCCTCGGCGGCGCGGCCGGGTGGGGCGTGATGGCGTACGGGGGCGGCGCGGGCGCACCCGGCGGGGCGGAGGACCGGGCGGACGCGCGCCCCGCCCCCACCGCGCCCCCGGCCACCGCGCCCCCGGCCGGTGAGGGTCCGGCCGACGCGGACCCGGCCGACGCGGACCCGGCCGCGGACCCGGCCGACGCGGACCCGGCCGCTCCGGACCCGAACGGCCCGGCCCCGAGCGATTCCGCGCGGGCCGCGTCGGAGGTGCCCGAGGGCTGGCGCCGGGTCGAGGACCCGGCGGGCTTCAGCCTGGTCGTGCCGCACGGCTGGGTGCGCCAGGAGCAGAACGGGCAGATCGACTACACGCCGGACGGCGGGGCCCACCGGATACGGATCAGCGTCGACCCGGCCCCGGACTTCGACCGCCCCTACCTCCACATGCTGAGCATGGAGCGGCAGTTGGCCCAGCGGCTGCCCGACTACCGGCGGATCGCCCTGGAGGAGAACACCTTCCGCGACCGGCCGGGCGCCCTCTGGGAGTTCACCTGGAACGAGACCAAGGAGCACGCCGGTCCCCGGCACGGGATCGACCAGCTCTACTACGGGGAGCCGGGCGGCCCCGAGTACGCCCTGTATCTGACGGCCCCCGACGAGGACTGGGAGGCCAGCCGCGAGCGCTTCGCGATCATGCTGCGCAGTTGGCGCGCGCCCGGCGAGCAGGACTGAGCCGGCCCGCGCACACCGCCGGGACCCTGTCCGGCCCCACGTCCGGCGCACGAGCGCCGAGAGGCTGGAGCATTCACGAGGCGGGCAGGCGCGCGGTGGACCGCCGGTGGGCGGTCCACCGGATAGCCACTGATCAGCGGTTATGTCGCCAGCGATCACTGGCTCGATCGCGGCGGCCGTCGCCGAGGGGCGGCGGGTCTCGTGAAAAACTGTTACCGACGGGTACCCAAAGCTCGCGGCTGGACATACTCTCGCCCTCATGACGGACTCCCACGCCCCTGACGCCCCTGTCGGCACGAACCCCGTGGCGGTCGCCCCCGCCGGTGTGCGCACAGCCGCCGACGTGGTCACCCCCGAAGTGGTCGCCCGGTTGACCCGCGGCGTCGTCGGATCGGGGCGCACGGCCAACCACACGCCCTTCACCGGCGAGAAGCTGGCCGACCTGCCGGAGTCCGCCCCCGAGGACGTCGCCACCGCCTTCGAGCGGGCCCGCGCCGCCCAGTCGCTCTGGGCCGCCGTCCCCGTACGGCAGCGGGCCGCCGTCCTGCTGCGCTTCCACGACCTCCTGCTGGACCGCCAGTCCGAGGTGCTCGACCTGATCCAACTGGAGACCGGCAAGGCCCGGCTGCACGCCCACGAGGAGGTGCAGGCCGTCGCCGTCGCCGCCCGCCACTACGGGCGCAGGGCCCCCTCGTACCTCAGGTCCCGGCGGCACACCGGCGTCGTCCCGACCCTCACCAAGGTCACCGAGGCGCGCCACCCGCGCGGCGTCGTCGGCCAGATAGCGCCCTGGAACTATCCGCTGGAGCTGTCGGTGGGCGACGCGCTGCCCGCGTTCGTCTCCGGCAACGCCGTCGTGATGAAGCCCGACACGGAGACCGCGCTCACCGCGCTGTGGGCCCGCGACCTGCTCGTCGAGGCCGGACTGCCCGCCGAGGTCTTCCAGGTCGTGCTGGGGGAGGGCCCCGTCGTCGGCCCCGAGGTGGTCGCCCGCGCCGACTACGTCTCCTTCACCGGCTCCACCCGTACCGGCCGTGAGGTCGCCGTGGGCGCGGCCGCCCGCCTCGTCGGCGTCTCCCTGGAGCTGGGCGGCAAGAACGCCATGCTCGTCCTGGCCGACGCCGACGTGGAGAAGGCCGCGGCCGGAGCCGTGCGCGCCTGCTTCTCCTCCGCCGGACAGCTCTGCATCTCCATCGAACGGCTGTACGTCCACGAGTCGATCGCCGACGCGTTCGTCGAGCGGTTCGCCACCCGCACCCGCGCCATGCGGCTCGGCACCGCCCTCGCGTACGGGGCCGACATGGGCTGCCTCGTCGGCGAACGCCAACTGGAGACGGTCACCCGGCACGTCGCCGAAGCCGTCGAGAAGGGCGCCCGGATCGTCGCCGGCGGCGTCCACCGCCCCGACATCGGCCCCCTCTTCTACGAGCCCACCATCCTCGACGGCGTCGAGGCCCCGATGGCCGTCTGCACCGAGGAGACCTTCGGACCGGTCGTCTCGATCTACCGCTTCAGCGACGAGGACGAGGTGATCGCGGAGGCCAACGCCACCCCGTACGGCCTCAACTCCAGCGTCTGGACCACCGACTCCCGGCGCGGCCACCGCGTCGCCGCCCGGCTGCGGACCGGCACCGTCAACATCAACGAGGGGTACGCCCCCGCCTACGGCAGCGTCCAGTCCCCGATGGGCGGCATGAAGGACTCCGGGCTCGGCCGGCGGCACGGCTCCGAGGGCATCCTCAAGTACACGGAGGCCCAGACCGTCGCCGAACAGCGGCTGATCCCGCTCGCGCCCGCGTTCGGGATGGACGACGAGAAGTACGCCGCGCTCATGACCCGCAGTCTCGCGGCGATGAAGGCGCTCCGGCTGCGCTGAGCCGGGGCCCGGAGCGGGCCCGCCGCCACCGCCGTACCGTCCGCCCTTCGTACCGAGGAGAGCCATGCCCCAGGACACCCCTGCCCGCGACCGGGCCGTGAGCCATGTGCCGGCCGAGGACGACGCCGCGTACGACTACGACGTCCTCGTGGTCGGCTCCGGCTTCGGGGGAGCGGTCTCGGCGCTCCGGCTGTCCGAGAAGGGCTACCGGGTCGGCGTCCTGGAGGCGGGCCGCCGCTTCACCCGCGCCACCCTCCCGAAGAACTCCTGGGACCTGAAGAACTACCTGTGGGCCCCCGCCCTCGGCCTCTTCGGCATCCAGCGCGTCCACCTCCTCGGCAAGGTCATGGTGCTCGCCGGGGCCGGGGTCGGCGGCGGGTCGCTCAACTACGCCAACACGCTGTACGTGCCGCCCGCCCCGTTCTTCCAGGACCGCCAGTGGGCCTCGATCACCGACTGGCAGGACGAGCTGAAGCCGTACTACGACCAGGCCCGCCGGATGCTCGGGGTCCGGCTCAACCCGACCATGACCCCCTCCGACATCCACCTCCAGGCCACCGCGCGGGCGATGGGCGTCGGCGACACCTTCCACCTCGCCCCGGTCGGCGTCTTCTTCGGCGACGGCCAGGACGCCGACGGCGCCGCCGGGGCCAAGCCCGGCCAGACCGTCCCGGACCCGTACTTCGGCGGCGCCGGGCCCGCGCGCAAAGCCTGCGTCGAGTGCGGCGAGTGCATGACCGGCTGCCGCCACGGCGCGAAGAACACCCTCAACGAGAACTACCTCCACCTCGCCGAGCGGGCCGGAGCGGTCATCCATCCCATGACCTCCGTCGTCGCCGTCACCGACGACCCCGCCGGCGGCTACCGGGTCCTCACCGTCCCCACCGACCACCGCCGCACGGCGAAGCCCACCCGGCTGCGCGCCCGCAAGGTCGTCGTCGCGGCCGGCACGTACGGCACCCAGACCCTGCTGCACGGCATGAGGGACCGCGGGCTGCTGCCCCGCCTCTCCGCCCGCCTCGGAGAGCTGACCCGCACCAACTCCGAGGCCCTGGTGGGCTCCCAGACCAGCGACCGCCGCTACCGCAAGAAGTACGGCGCCGCCCGCGCCGACTTCTCCCGCGGCGTCGCCATCACCTCCTCCATCCACCCGGACGACAACACCCACATCGAGCCCGTCCGCTACGGCAAGGGCTCCAACGCCATGGGCGCCCTCTCGATCCTCCAGGTCCCCTACGGCCGCCACCGGGTGCTCGGCTGGCTCGCCAACATGGCCAAGCACCCCGTCCTCGCGGCCCGTTCGCTCTCCAACCACCGCTGGTCCGAGCACACCATCATCGGGCTCGTCATGCAGTCGCTGGACAACTCCCTGACCACCTACCGCAAGCCCGGCGGCATCGGCAAGGGCCTGCTCACCGCCCGCCAGGGCCACGGCGCGCCCAACCCGACCCAGATACGCGAGGCGACCCGCGGCGCCACCCTGCTCGCCGAGGAGATCAACGGCTTCCCCGGCTCCAACATCGGCGAGCTGATGGGCACCCCGCTCACCGCGCACTTCCTCGGCGGCTGCCCGATCGGCGCGAGCCCCGAGGAGGGCGTCATCGACCCCTACCACCGGCTGTACGGGCATCCGGGCATCAGCGTCGTCGACGGCTCGGCCGTCTCCGCCAACCTGGGCGTCAACCCCTCGCTGACCATCACCGCCCAGGCCGAGCGCGCGATGTCCTTCTGGCCCAACAAGGGCGAGGCCGACCCCCGCCCCGAGCAGGGCGCGGCCTACGAGCGCCTCGCCCCGGTGGAGCCGCTCGCGCCCGCCGTGCCGAAGGAGGCGTTCGGCGCGCTGAGGCTGCCGTTCCTGGGCGTCCCGGTGGTGCCGCCGAAGGGCACGGCGGAGGCCGGGAAGGGCGTGGAGGGGGTCGGGGACACCCCGGTGTCCCAGCCGTGACCGCACGGGGCACGGCCCGTACGCGGTGAGCGCCGCCGTGTGCGGCGGCGCTCGGACGGTCGGCGGAGGGGGACGGCCCGCCGCACGGGACGCACCGATGCGGCCGGCTCCGGGCGTCCCCGGAACCGGCCGCATATGGGGTGATCGGACCGCTGTCCCCTGCGGACCGCTCACATACGCCGGGACGCGGTCCCACGACGTGCCTGCGGCACGCCACACGTCCCGGCGGAGCCACGCGTGGTTTCCTGCCGGCGCCGCCCCTGGTTGGCACGGACACCGGGACCAACGAAGGGGCCGCCGCCCCGGTCACGCGCCGTACGGGTGAGAGGTACCGAACGCGGATACAGGCGTGTCCGGACGTTCGCGCACCCCCTCACACCCGGCCGCGGCACAGCTCCAGGAGCGTCATCGCCAGCGGGGTGCCCGGCCCGCCGAGCGCGTCCCGGTAGCGGCCGAGCACGGCCGTCTCGCGGGAGAGGCTGACCCGGCGGCCGCCCGAGGCGATCCGGGCCTCCTGGATCGCCGCCGAGAGCGCCATCCGCTCCCGTACGAGGCCGATGATCCGCTCGTCCAGGGCGTCGACGCGCTCGCGCGCGCCGCCGATCAGGGCGGCGGCCTCGTCGGTGCGCGCGCCGGTGCACTCGGTCGGGGTGAGGGGTGTGGGGGTGTTCACAGCGGTGACTCCCGGTGAGGTGGCGGCCCCCCGGAGCCACCGGCCCGGAAACGCGAAGACGCCCCGGGGCCAGTGGCCCGGAGCGCCTGGAACGTTGCTCGTCAGTAGCTCAAGCAGCACGACCATGGCAGCCGGCGGGCCGGATGCCATAGGTAAAGACGGAGATCGTGTGCTGACGCATGGGGGACAGTATGGCCCCGGACCCGCCCCCGGACCAACGCGGCGCCCGCGCCGTGGACAGCCCCTCCCCGCTCCCCGCGCCCGGAGGGCCGGACTCCGGGCGCGGGGAGCGCCGGCGCACGGCCGGTAGAATTGGCAGGACCGACCCCCTTCACCACCGCCGGAAGGCCGCTCCCGTGCCCGCAGCACCCCCCGCCGCCCCCGACGCCACGGCCGACGTGGTCCTCGTCGTCGACTTCGGCGCGCAGTACGCCCAGCTCATCGCCCGCCGCGTCCGCGAGGCGCGGGTCTACAGCGAGATCGTCCCGTCCACCATGCCGGTGGCCGAGATGCTGGCCAGGAACCCGCGCGCGATCATCCTCTCCGGCGGCCCCTCGTCGGTGTACGCGGAGGGCGCGCCCTCCCTGGACCGCTCGCTCTTCGAGGCCGGGGTGCCCGTCTTCGGCATGTGCTACGGCTTCCAGCTCATGGCCACCGCCCTCGGCGGCACGGTCGACGACAACGGGGCCCGTGAGTACGGCCGCACCCCGCTGCACGTCACCAAGGCCGGCTCCACGCTCTTCGAGGGCACGCCCGCCGAGCAGCCGGTGTGGATGTCGCACGGCGACGCCTGCTCGGCCGCCCCCGAGGGCTTCACCGTCACCGCCTCCACGGACGTGGTCCCGGTCGCCGCCTTCGAGAACGACGAGAAGAAGCTCTACGGCGTCCAGTACCACCCCGAGGTCATGCACTCCACCCACGGCCAGCAGGTCCTGGAGCACTTCCTCTACCGGGGCGCGGGCATCGAGCCGAACTGGACCACCACCAACGTGGTCGAGGAGCAGGTCGCCCTCATCCGCGAGCAGGTCGGCTCCAAGCGCGCCATCTGCGGCCTCTCCGGCGGCGTGGACTCCGCGGTCGCCGCCGCCCTCGTCCAGAAGGCCATCGGCTCCCAGTTGACCTGCGTGTACGTCGACCACGGGCTGATGCGCAAGGGCGAGACCGAGCAGGTCGAGAAGGACTTCGTCGCCGCGACCGGCGCGAAGCTGAAGGTGGTCGACGCGGAGAAGCGCTTCCTCGACGCCCTGGCCGGGGTCTCCGACCCGGAGCAGAAGCGGAAGATCATCGGCCGCGAGTTCATCCGCGTCTTCGAGCAGGCCCAGATGGAGATCCTCCAGGAGGAGGGCCCCGAGGTCGCCTTCCTCGTCCAGGGCACGCTCTACCCGGACGTCGTCGAGTCCGGCGGCGGCACCGGCACCGCCAACATCAAGTCCCACCACAACGTCGGCGGCCTCCCCGACGACATCGAGTTCCAGCTCGTCGAGCCGCTGCGCCAGTTGTTCAAGGACGAGGTCCGGATGGTCGGCCAGGAGCTGGGCCTGCCCGAGGAGATCGTCCAGCGCCAGCCGTTCCCCGGCCCCGGCCTCGGCATCCGCATCGTCGGAGAGGTCACCAAGGAGCGCCTGGACCTGCTGCGCGAGGCCGACGCCATCGCCCGCGAGGAGCTGACCGCGGCCGGTCTGGACCGCGACATCTGGCAGTGCCCGGTGGTCCTCCTCGCGGACGTCCGCTCGGTCGGCGTCCAGGGCGACGGCCGCACCTACGGCCACCCGATCGTGCTGCGCCCGGTCTCCTCCGAGGACGCCATGACGGCGGACTGGTCGCGGCTGCCGTACGAGACGCTGGCGAAGATCTCCACCCGCATCACCAACGAGGTCGCCGACGTCAACCGGGTCGTCCTCGACGTGACGAGCAAGCCGCCGGGGACCATCGAGTGGGAGTAGTCCCACCGGGACCCGACCGTCGGCGCCGCCGCCCTTCCCCGAGGGCGGCGGCGCCGGCGCGTTCCCGCGCGCGGGCCGAAGTCTCCGCCTGGACGCGGACGGCGTCGGCGTAGCCGCGTTCCCGCGCGGGCGGGCCGAAATCCGGTGGCGGGGCCCGAGGCCGCGTGCCAGGCTCCGCGCCCATGTCGACCGACGAGATCCGCGCCCTCATGTCCGCAGCCCGCAACGACCGCCTGACCTGGAACACCCCGCTCTCCGACGACCACGCCGCCCGGCTGGTCGCCGCCTGCGCCCCCGCCGACGGGGCGCGGATCGCGGACCTCGGCAGCGGCTGGGGCGAACTGCTGACGCGGCTCGTCGAGGCGGCGGGGCCCGGCGCCACCGGCGTCGGGGTGGAGACCGATCCGGAGGCCGTCGAGCGCGGCCGCCGCCTCGCGGCACGGCGGGGGCTCGCCGAGCGCGTCCGGTTCGACGAGGTCCCCGCCGCCGAGTGGACCGGCGGCGGCGACCTCGACCTGGCCGTCTCCATCGGCGCGGCGCACGCCTGGCCCGGCGGCGCCCCGGAGGCCCTCGCGGCGCTGCGGGCGGCCGTGCGGCCCGGCGGCCGGGTGCTGTTCGGCGACGGGTTCTGGGAGAAGGAGCCCTCGGCGGCCGCTCTGGAGGGGCTGGACGCCGAGCCGGGGGACCTCCCCACCCTGCTCGGGCTGATCCGGCACGCCGAGGCCGCCGGGCTGCGCCCGCTCCAGGTGACCGCGGCGGACCAGCGCGAATGGGACCTCTTCGAGTCGGACGCCAACATCGGCCGGGGCGAGCGCTGGACCCTGGCCCACCCCGGACACCCGCTGCACGACGGGGTGCGCGCCGCCGTCGACGCCCGCCGCACCGGCTACTACGGCGGCTACCGGGGCACGCTCGGCCTGGCCTACCTGGTCCTCAGCGCCTGACCCGGCACGGCGGCCCGTACGCGCGGGGAGCCTCCTCACGCGCGTACGGTCGAACACGTCTGCGCCACGATGGGTCGAACATGTCGACGACGTGTGCCCCCGGCCCGCCCCGATGCGCGGTCCGACCGCCCGGTACGGCACAATTCGCTGGTATCGCAGGAGAGTTGGCTGTACCGGGTCAGGAAAGGGCGTAATCCTCCGTGGCGTTGGACGAGGCGAGGACGAGCGGCACGCACGGCGGGGGCTGTACCTGCGGCGACTGCCCGCACGGAGCGCGCGAGGGGCACCGGCGCGCGGTCGCCGCCTTCCTGGCCAGACGGGACGAACTGGCGGCGGGGCGCGGGCTGCCCGCCGCGGTCGCCCAGTCCGCCTCCGCGTCCAGGCAGTGGGTCTCCGACGAGCTGACCGGGTCCGCCCGCGCGGTCGCCGACCGGGCCGAGGAGGCCGGGGACGTCTGGCCGCAGCAGGTCTGGCGGGCCACCCTGTTCGCCGTCTGGGGCGCGGTCACGGCGCTGCTCGTCGGCGCGAGCCTCACCGCGGTCGGGACCGGATGGACCACCGCCCGCACCGCGGGTCTGCTGGCCGCCCTCCTGACCGCTGCCCTGCTCACCGCGGCCGCCCGCTTCCACCGCGCCCGCGGCGGCCTCCTCGCCCCGCTGATCGGCGAGGACAACCGGCTCTCCACCTCCCGGACGGTCGCCGCCGCCTGGGTGCTGCTGGCCGTCTTCGCCGTCCTCGTCCTCGCCCTCCAACTTGCCGGGGCCTCCGACCCCGCCGCGCGGGACGCGCTCATCGAGGGCCTGGACCTCGCACGGTCCGCCGGGGTGCTGTGCGTGCTGGCGCTGGTGTGCGCGGTCGCCGTCGTCGTCCGCCGCGTGGTGACCGTACGGGTGCTGGCCCGGCGGCTCCAGAAGCTGCGCGCCGTCCGGCCGCGCGCCGCCGACCTGCTCACCGACGACTCCGGCCGCGGCTCCTTCACCGATGTGCAGTACGTGCTGGTCAGCGGCGTCGCCGTGCTGTTCGCCGCGGTCCGTCTGGCGCGCCGCCCCGAGCAACTGCCCGATCTGCCGTGGGGGCTCGCGCTGCTGGTGGCGGTCTCGGCGGCCACCTATTTCGCCGGGAAGTACGCGGAGGGCGGGCGGCCCGTCGTGCTGTCGGTGGTCCGGGCCCGCGAGGCCGGTGACCTGGACGCCCCGATCCGGACGGGCGACGACATCGAGATCCGGGGCGCGGGCTTCGTACCGCCCGGCGCGGGCAGCCCGGACCGGCTGGCCCGGCTCGTCGTGCGGATCGGCACGGTCCACGTCCACGTGCCCCTCGTCCCGGTCACCGGGGGCTTCGCCAACCCGACCGACACCGTCCTGACCGTGCCGGTCCCGGTCGAGGTCGAGCCGGGCCGGGTGGAGGTCCAGGTCGTCACGGCGGCCGGCGTGGAGACCGCCCCCTGCACGATCGACGTCACGGACTGACGGGGACGCGGGGGGCTCGGGCGGGGCCCTGGTGGGAGCGGTGCCCGGCGGGGCGGGGGCCCGGCCTTGCTGGTGGCCCCGGCGGGCAGGGGGACCTCGGTGGGGCTGGGCCGCAGGTGATCGGCCTCCCCAGGTGGCCCCCGGCGGGTGGGGTGGCCTCCTGCGGGCTGGCGAGCGGCCCTCCGCGGTGCTCCGGTGGGCGAGGGGCCCCGGCGGGTCGGGGGCTCGGGCGGGGGTGCAGGTGACCGGCCTCCCCAGGTGGCCCCCGGCGGGCGGGGCGGCCTCCCGCGGGTTGGGGGAACGCCCCCCAGCGCCCCTGCGGGCGGCTTCCCGCGACCTGGGCGACCGGCCGGCCGCCCTACCCGAGGGCCCCTCCGCCGCCGGCGTCCGACGAGGTCGCCGTGTCCTCCGCCGCCCTCCTCGCCGCGCGCCGCCGGACCAGGTACGCGCCCCACGTCACCGCGGCGGCCAGCCCCAGTCCACCGAAGAACAGCGGGACGAAGAACGCCCGCCCCGCCTCCCACGCCCCGGCGGCGTCCGCCGCGTATCCGCCGGCCAGGGCCAGCATCACCAGCCCCGCCACCGCCCGGCCCGGCTTGAACTCATGACGCCGCACGGCTGACCTCCACCTCTCCGACGCCCACTTCCAGGGTCAGTTCGATCGTCCCCGAGGGCTTCGCGCCCTTCGGCGGCGGCAGGGTGCGCCGCTTCGACTCGTCGCCGTTGATCCGCACCTGGACCCGCTGCCCCTCCTCCAACCGGATCTCCCCGAAGCCCGCCTCGGCGCGCACCTTCACCGTCACGCCGTTCGGGACGACGACGGCAGCCCGGCCCACCTTCACATGGAGGCCGGTCCGCACCGTCCCGCCCGCCGGGACCTCCAGGCCGGAGAGGTCCAGCAGGGCGTCACCGGTGCTGATCCGGTAACGCGGCTGGACGGCGGAGACCGACGCCGGACGCCACTCCTGGCCGACCCAGGCGGTGCCGACGTCCTTCGGCAGCGTCGCCGCGCCCGCCAGCAGGCCCGCCGTGACCATCGCCGTCAGCACCGTGCCGAACCCGGTCCGGCCCAGCACCGAGGCGACCAGCAGCCCCAGGCCGAACACCGCGAGGGCGGCGGCCAGACCGATCTGGAGGGCCGTCCCGAGCGGCTGGTGGTCCCAGCTCAGCCCGGTGCCCAGGCCGCCCGCCACCAGCGCGGCGAGGAGGACCGCGCCGCCGATCGGACGGGGCCCGCGCGGACCGGACGCGGGCGGCGGCGCCCGGAACGGGTCGTCCGGGCCGGGCCGCCCGGCGAGCACCGGGCCCAACTCCGTCTCCGGCGGACCCCACAGGTAGCCGGGGCCCACCGGCCCGGTGGTCCCGTCCTTGACGATCGTGTCCCGCCACCACGACGGGCCGCCCGGCGCCGGGGGCGCCTGCACCTCCGGCGGGGGCGTGCCGAGCCCGCCGCTGTGCGCGGGCCCGGTCGCGGCGGCCGGTGCGCCGGGGGGAGCCGCCGGGCCCTGCGGGGCAGACCGGCGCGCCTGCGTCCACACGGAGAAGCCGACGACGGACAGCGTCAGCAGCGCGGCGAAGGCCTGCACCCCCCGGTTGTGCAGCATCGACAGGAACAGCCCGCAGCCGATCAGCGCCAGCAGCAGCGCCACCAGCGACGCCCCGTCCACCCGCCCCGACAGCAGCTTGCGGGCCTCGTTCTCCTCCTCGCCGTCGGCGGGCAGCAGCAGCCAGGCGAAGCCGTAGAAGATCAGGCCGACGCCCCCGGTGACCGACAGGACGCCGAGCACGATGCGGAAGATCACCGGGTCCACGTCGCAGTACCGGCCGAGGCCGCCGCAGACCCCCGCGACGGCCTTCTGCCGCGGGGTGCGCCGCAGCGGCGGCTTCGGCGCGTCGGGAGGGGAGACGCCGGGTCCGGCGTCCGAGGGAGCGGTCATCCCTCCATGGTGGCGGCCCGGACGGCCCGCCGGGACCCGCACCGACCCTGGACGGTCCCTGATATTGCCCGGTCGCGGGCGGGCGCGCGCCCCGGAGCCGGACATCAGGGTCGTCTGGGGGCCGCCCCTGATGCCGCCCCGCGTCCGTGCGTGTGACGATCGGGTCATGACACCCGCCCCCGCCCGAGCCGCCGGCTCCCTCGCCGCCGACGCGGAGGAGCCGCCGCCGCGCAAGCTCTACCGCAGCGCCGACGGCCGGATGCTCGGCGGCGTGGCGCGCGGGCTCGCCGGCCACCTCGGGCTGCCCGTCGTCTGGGTGCGGCTGCTGTTCCTCGGGCTGTTCGTCACCGACGGCCTCGGCGCGCTGCTGTACGCGGTGTTCTGGATCGTCGTCCCGCTCGGCGTCGGCGGCGTCGAGTCCCCGCGCTCGGTGTTCGAGACCGCGCCGGACGGCCGCCGCCGGCTCCGCAAGCCGGACAGCGGCCAGATCTTCGCCCTCGTCGCGCTGATCGTCGGGGCCGTCGCGTTCGTCGCCCACGTCGACATGGGCAGCGAGGCCGACCGCTACATCTGGCCCACGCTCCTGATCGGCGCCGGCTCCGTCCTGGTCTGGCGGCAGGCCGACAACGCCCGCAGGGCCCGGTGGATGGAGATCGGCCGCCACCGCAGGCTGCTGCACCTGGCGCGCGGCCTCGCCGGAGTGGCCCTCGTCGGCCTCGGCCTCGCGGTCTTCATCGTCGTACGCGGTTCGGCCGCCCAGCTCGGCAACGTGCTCACCGCCGCCATCGCCGTGCTGACCGGCATCTTCCTGCTCGCCGGGCCCTACCTGGTGCGGATGACCCAGGACCTCTCCGAGGAGCGGCTGATGCGCATCCGCGCCCAGGAACGCGCCGAGGTCGCCGCCCACGTCCACGACTCCGTCCTGCACACGCTCACCCTGATCCAGCGCAACGCGGACGACGGCGGCGAGGTCAGACGCCTCGCCCGCGCCCAGGAACGCGAGCTGCGCAACTGGCTGTACAACCCCGAGGGCACCGGCAAGGACGAGGACGACGGCCCGGAGACGCTGGCCGAAGCGGTCAAGCGCGCCGCCGCCGAGGTCGAGGACCAGCACGGCGTGCCGCTGGAGGTCGTCGTCGTCGGCGACTGCCCCCTCGACGAGCGGCTGGGCGCGCAGATGCAGGCCGCGCGCGAGGCGATGGTCAACGCCGCCAAGTACGGTGGCGAGGGCGGCGCCGTCCAGGTCTTCGCCGAGGTCGAGGGCGCCGCGGTCTTCGTCTCCGTACGGGACCGGGGTCCGGGATTCGACCTGGACGAGGTTCCGGCGGACCGGATGGGCGTACGAGAATCGATCATCGGCCGGATGCAGCGCAACGGCGGTACGGCACGGCTGCGTTCGGCGCCCGGCGGGGGCACCGAGGTCGAGCTGGAGATGGAGAGGGCGGGCGAATGACCGAGAACACCGAAGCCACCGGAGGCCCGGAGCGGCGGGTACGGGTCGTGCTCGTCGACGACCACCGGATGTTCCGCACCGGGGTCCGGGCCGAGATCGGCCGCACCGAGGAGACCGGCGTCGAGGTGGTCGGCGAGGCCGCCGACGTCGACCAGGCCGTCACCGTCATCACGGCGACCCGCCCCGAGGTCGTCCTGCTCGACGTCCACCTCCCCGGCGGCGGCGGCGTCGAGGTGCTGCGCCGCTGCGCCCCCCTGATGGGCGGGGCCGACAACCCGGTCCGCTTCCTCGCGCTGTCCGTCTCGGACGCCGCCGAGGACGTCATCGGCGTCATCCGGGGCGGTGCGCGGGGCTACGTCACCAAGACGATCACCGGCGCGGACCTGGTGGACTCGGTCTTCCGGGTCCAGGAGGGCGACGCGGTCTTCTCGCCCCGCCTGGCCGGCTTCGTCCTGGACGCCTTCGCCTCCACGGACGCCCCGCCGGTCGACGAGGACCTGGACCGCCTGACCCAGCGGGAGCGCGAGGTGCTGCGGCTGATCGCACGCGGCTACGCGTACAAGGAGATCGCCAAGCAGTTGTTCATCTCCGTGAAGACGGTCGAGTCGCACGTCTCGGCGGTCCTGCGCAAGCTCCAGCTCTCCAACCGGCACGAGCTGACCCGCTGGGCGACCGCGCGGCGGCTGGTCTGACACCCGGCGGCGGCCCGCCCGCGCACACGGCGGGGGCGGGGAAGGAAGGGCAGCCTCACTGACCGGCGGGGGACCGGCGCTGGCTAGGCTCCCGAGCCATGGACGTACTCATCAAGGTCTTCCTCGCCCTGCACATCATCGGCATCGCCTCCCTGCTGGGCGGCTTCCTGACCCAGATGAAGGCCATGGGCGCGGGCACCGCCCGCTTCGTCCCGGCCATGCTGCACGGCGCGCTGACCATGCTCGTGACCGGGATGGTCCTCGTCGGCCTCAACCAGGCCGACGACCAGGCCGTGAACAACGTCAAGATCGGCGTGAAGCTGCTGCTTCTGGTGGCCATCCTCGCCCTGGTCTACGTCAAGCGGGACGACGAGAAGGTCGACAAGGGCGCGTTCGCCGCGGTCGGCGGGCTGACCGTCGCCAACGTCTTCATCGCCACGCTCTGGGGCTGAGGGCTCCGGACCCCTGCCCGGCGCCGGCGGCCGGTCAAGATCGGCCGGGGACCACCTAGACTCGGATGGCGATGAGCAGCCTCTTTGACGACAGTTTCCTGACCGGCCTCCAGCACGCGGCGGACGGCCCCCCTCCGCCCCCCGAGGAGGACCACGCCCCCGAAGCGGTGCCGGAGGGGCTGTTCGAGGGCGTCTTCGACGCGCCCCCGCGCGACGCGTACTACCGCGACGGCCACCCGCGCCCCGTGATCGACGCCGCGGCGCTGCTCGACGGTTTGAACACCGAGCAGCGCGCCGCCGTGGTGCACGCCGGGTCCCCCCTGCTCATCGTCGCCGGGGCCGGCTCCGGCAAGACGCGGGTGCTGACCCACCGCATCGCCCACCTGCTGGCCGAGCGGGGCGTGCATCCGGGGCAGATCCTCGCCATCACCTTCACCAACAAGGCCGCCGGCGAGATGAAGGAGCGCGTCGAACAGCTCGTCGGCCCGCGCGCCCACGCCATGTGGGTCATGACCTTCCACAGCGCGTGCGTGCGCATCCTGCGCCGCGAGTCGAAGAAGCTCGGCTTCACCTCGTCGTTCTCGATCTACGACGCCGCCGACTCCAAGCGCCTGATGGCCCTGGTCTGCCGCGACCTCGACCTGGACCCCAAGCGCTTCCCGCCGAAGTCGTTCACCGCCAAGGTCTCCAACCTCAAGAACGAGCTGATCGACGAGGAGACCTTCGCCGGGCAGGCCGCCGACGGGTTCGAGAAGACCCTCGCCCAGGCGTACGCGCTCTACCAGGCCCGCCTGCGCGAGGCCAACGCCCTGGACTTCGACGACATCATCATGACGACGGTCCACCTGCTCCAGGCCTTCCCGGACGTCGCCGAGCACTACCGCCGCCGCTTCCGGCACGTCCTGGTCGACGAGTACCAGGACACCAACCACGCCCAGTACACGCTGGTACGGGAGCTGGTCGGCCCGGCCGGAGAGGCCGACGCCCCCGCCGAGCTGTGCGTGGTGGGCGACGCGGACCAGTCGATCTACGCCTTCCGGGGCGCGACGATCCGCAACATCCTCCAGTTCGAGGAGGACTACGGGAACGCGAAGACGATCCTGCTGGAGCAGAACTACCGCTCCACGCAGACCATCCTCTCCGCCGCCAACGCGGTCATCGAGCGCAACGAGAGCCGCCGCCCCAAGAACCTCTGGACGAACGCCGGCACCGGCGCCCGGATCACCGGGTACGTCGCGGACACCGAGCACGACGAGGCCCAGTTCGTCGCCGACGAGATCGACCGGCTCACCGACGCGGGCGACGCGAAGGCGGGCGACGTCGCCGTCTTCTACCGGACCAACGCCCAGTCCCGTGTCTTCGAGGAGATCCTCATCCGCGTCGGCCTGCCCTACAAGGTCGTCGGCGGCGTGCGCTTCTACGAGCGCAAGGAGGTCCGGGACGTCCTGGCCTACCTGCGGGTACTGGCCAACCCCGAGGACACCGTCCCGCTGCGCCGCATCCTCAACGTCCCCAAGCGCGGCATCGGCGACCGCGCCGAAGCCATGATCGACGCCCTGTCGCTGCGCGAGAAGATCTCCTTCCCGCAGGCGCTGCGCCGCGTCGACGAGGCGTACGGCATGGCCGCCCGCTCGGCCAACGCCGTCAAGCGGTTCAACACGCTGATGGAGGAGTTGCGCACGATCGTCGAGTCCGGCGCCGGGCCCGCCGTCGTGCTGGAGGCCGTCCTGGAGCGCACGGGCTACCTGGCCGAGCTCCAGTCCTCGACCGACCCTCAGGACGAGACCCGCGTCGAGAACCTCCAGGAGCTGGCGGCCGTCGCCCTCGAGTTCGAGCAGGAGCGGGGCGACGAGGAGGGCGCGGGCACGCTCGCGGAGTTCCTGGAGAAGGTCGCGCTGGTCGCGGACTCCGACCAGATCCCCGACGAGGACGAGGACGGCTCCGGCGTCATCACGCTGATGACGCTGCACACGGCCAAGGGCCTGGAGTTCCCGGTCGTCTTCCTCACCGGCATGGAGGACGGCGTCTTCCCGCACCAGCGGGCCCTCGGCCAGACCAAGGAGCTGGAGGAGGAGCGCCGGCTCGCCTACGTCGGCATCACCCGCGCCCGCGAGCGCCTCTACCTGACGCGGGCCGCGATGCGCAGCGCCTGGGGCCAGCCCGCGTACAACCCGCCCTCGCGGTTCCTGGAGGAGATCCCGGACCAGCACGTCGAGTGGAAGCGGAAGGGGCCGATGGCCGCCCCGGCCGGGCCGACCTCCGGCATCGCCTCGTCGCTGTCCTCCTCCCGCGCACGCTCCGGCCCCTCGGGCTTCGCGACCCGGCGCGGCGCGGAGAAGCCGGTCGTCACCCTGGTGGTGGGGGACCGCGTCACCCACGACCAGTTCGGGCTCGGCACGGTGACGGCGGTCGAGGGCTTCGGCGACCAGGCCAAGGTGACGGTCGACTTCGGCGACGAGCGCCCGAAGAAGCTGCTCCTGCGGTACGCCCCGGTCGAGAAGCTGTGACCGGCGAGCAGCCGTAGCCGGGGAGTGTACGCGGACGCCGTACGGGAGACGGCGTACGAGGGGCGGGGGGGGGGGGGGCGGCCCCCCCCCCCCCCCCCCCCTCCCCCCCTCCCCCCCCCCCCCGTCCCCGCCCTGGCTTCCGACACACCCCACCGGGGCTCCCTCCCCCCCACCCGCTGGTCCGAACCCCAAACGAA
>NZ_JBVJCD010000068.1:0-28432 GCF_055588985.1 Streptomyces sp. NPDC041970 | reverse complement strand
AACCCCCCCCCCCCCCCCCCCCCCCCCCCCCCCCCCACCCCCCCCCCCCCCCCCCCCACAACCCCCCCCCCCCCCCCCCCCCCCACCCCCCCCCCCCCCCCCCCCCCCCCCTCTCCCCCCCCCCCCTCCCCCCCCCCCCCCCCCCCCCCCCCCGGGGCGGGCGGTCACCCGACCGGTTGCGCCGGCCGGTCCTCCTCGGCCGACGGCCCCTCGAACTGGGTCCGGTACAGCTCCGCGTACCGCCCCCCTGCCGCCAGCAGCTCGGTGTGCGTGCCGTTCTCGACGATCCGCCCCGCCTCGACGACGAGGATGCGGTCGGCCGCCCGCACCGTCGAGAGCCGGTGGGCGATGACCACGGCGGTCCGGCCGGCCAGCGCCTCGGCCAGCGCCTCCTGGACGGCGGCCTCGGAGGTCGAGTCCAGGTGCGCGGTCGCCTCGTCGAGGATGACGACCCGCTGGCGGGCCAGGAGCAGCCGGGCGATGGTCAGACGCTGGCGCTCCCCGCCGGAGAACCGGTAGCCCCGCTCGCCCACCACCGTGTCGAGCCCGTCGGGCAGCGAGGCGATCAGGCCGTCGAGCCGGGAGCGGCGCAGCGCGTCCCAGACGTCGTCCTCGGAGGCGTCCGGCCGGGCGATCAGCAGGTTGGCGCGCACGGACTCGTGGAACAGGTGCCCGTCCTGGGTGACCATGCCGAGCGTGTCCCGGATCGAGTCGGCGCTGAGGTCGCGCACGTCGACGCCGTTCAGCCGCACGGAGCCGGCGTCCGCGTCGTACAGCCGGGGCAGGAGCTGGGCGATGGTCGACTTGCCCGCGCCCGAGGATCCCACCAGGGCGATCATCCGGCCCGGTTCGGCGCGGAAGGAGACCTCGTGCAGGACCGGCGCGCCGCTCCGGTCGTCGAGCGTGGCGACCTCCTCCAGCGAGGCGAGGGAGACCTTCTCGGCGGAGGGGTAGGCGAAGGAGACCCGGTCGAACTCCACCGAGACCGGACCCTCCGGCACCGCGCGGGCGTCCGGCCGCTCGCTGATCAGCGGTTCCAGGTCCAGGATCTCGAAGACCCGCTCGAAGCTGACGAGGGCGCTCATCACCTCGACCCGCGCCCCGGCGAGGGCGGTGAGCGGGGCGTACAGCCGGGTCAGCAGCAGGGCCAGGGCGACGACGGCGCCCGGCTCCAGGGCGCCGCGCAGCGCGTAGTAGCCGCCGAGCCCGTAGACCAGGGCCAGGGCCAGGGCGGAGACCAGGGTGAGCGCGGTGATGAACGCCGACTGGGCCATGGCCGTACGGATGCCGATGTCCCGCACCCGGCGGGCGCGTTCGGCGAACGCGTCGGACTCGTCCGAAGGCCGCCCGAACAGCTTGACGAGGGTCGCGCCGGGGGCGGAGAACCGCTCGGTCATCCGGGTGCCCATCGCGGCGTTGTGGCCGGCCGCCTCCCTCTGGAGCCCGGCCATCCGGGCCCCCATCCGGCGGGCCGGCACGACGAACACCGGGAGCAGCACCAGCGAGAGCAGCGTGATCTGCCAGGAGATCGTGAGCATCACCGCGAAGGTCAGCACCAATGTGACCAGGTTCGAGACGACGCCGGACAGGGTGTTGCTGAACGCGCGCTGCGCGCCGATCACGTCGTTGTTCAGCCGGCTGACCAGAGCGCCGGTCCGGGTGCGGGTGAAGAAGGCCACCGGCATCCGCTGCACATGGTCGAACACGGCGGTGCGCAGATCCAGGATCAGCCCCTCGCCCAGCGTCGCCGACAGCCAGCGGGTGAGCAGCCCCAGCCCGGCCTCGGCGACCGCGATGAGGGCGATGAGCCCGGCGAGCCGGGTCACCGTATCGGCGCCGGCGTCGTCCACGATGGCGTCGACGACCTGGCCGGCGAGGACCGGGGTGGCCACCGCGAGCAGTGCGGTCACCACGCTGAGCAGCAGGAACCGGTGGATCCGGCGGCGATGGGGCCGCGCGAAGAGCAGGATGCGGCGCAGGGTCGTCCGGGAGAAGGGCCGGCGGTCCTGCTGCGCGTTCATCGCGCTGTGCAACGAGTGCCAGGCCGTGACTTCCATGTCCATGGGGTGCTCCGCAATCCGGTGGTGGTGGTCGGGTCCCGTCGGCCGACCGGCCTCCGGTGATCGCAACGCTAGGACCTCGACTTTGGTCGAGGTCAAGGCGGCGTCGCGGCCCGGTCCCGCAGGGGGCGCACCCGGTCCGCGGCCGGTCGGGGCGCTCGCGCGGTGCTGGCATGATCGAGGGATGAACGAGTGCATCATCGCCGCGTGTGACGGGGCGTCCAAGGGGAATCCGGGGCCGGCCGCCTGGGCGTGGGTCGTCGCCGACGCGCAGGGCGTCCCCCGGCGCTGGGAGGCGGGGCCGCTCGGCGTCGCGACGAACAACGTGGCCGAGCTGACCGCGCTGGCGGAGCTGCTGGAGTCGACCGACCCGGCGGTGCCGGTCGAGGTGCGGATGGACTCGCAGTACGCCATGAACGCGGTGACCAAGTGGCTGCCGGGCTGGAAGCGCAACGGCTGGAAGACCTCCGGCGGCAAGCCCGTCGCCAACCGCGAGCTGGTCACCCGGATCGACGCGCTGCTGGGCGGACGCTCGGTCGCCTTCCGCTACGTGCCCGCCCACCAGGTCGGCGGCGACCCGCTCAACGCGCTCGCCGACCAGGCGGCGAGCGACGCGGCCGTGGCGCAGCGGCCCGCGGGCACGGCGCACGGCGACGCGCGTCCCCCGGCGCCCGCGCCGGCGCGGGCGACGCAGGGGCGCGCGGAGAGCTCGGGCGCGGCGAAGGAGCGCGGTGCGGCGGGCGCCGCCCGCACCGGGCGGTCCGGCGGCACGATCAAGGCGCGGTTCGCGGGCCGCTGCCAGTGCGGCAAGCCGTACGCGGCCAAGGAGCCGATCGCGAAGAACGCGAACGGCTGGGGCCACCCGGAGTGCCGCACGGCGTCCGCCTGATCGGGCGGACGACCCCGACGGGGGCGTGTCCGGCGCGGTGCGGGCCGGGGCGCGGGGTCAGGCGAGGTCGGCCCAGACGAGCCGGCCCGCCGTCGCGGCACGGCTCCCCCAGCGGGCGGCCAGCGCGTCGACGAGCAGCAGCCCCCGGCCGTCCTCGGCCAGCGAGCCGAGCGGGTCCTCGCCGTCAGCGCGGGCCGGGCCTCCCGCGGCGGCGGGGGGCCGGACGAGCCCCGCGGACTCCTCGGGGGACGCGGGGGCCGGGATGCGGCCCCGGCCGCGGTTCCACACGCAGACGCGGACGCCGTCCCCCGAGCGGGTGAGGCGGCAGCGGATGCGCCGGGTGCTGGTGTGCCGCACCGCGTTGGTGACCAGCTCCGTCACGATGAGGGCCGCCGCGTCGACGCGGTCCGCCGGTTCGCCCCACGCCCGCATCACCTCCCGCACCCGATGCCGGGCCTCGGGCGCCCCTCCGGGCGACCGGGGCACCCACCAGCTCTGTGCCCCCCGGACGCCCCCGTCGGCGGGGGCGCGTTCCACGCGACTGACTATTTCCGACATGTATGCACTCTCGGCGCAAAGCGCATACTTTGCAAGTGACAGAATCCACTCCGCTCCGAACCGGGGCCCGACACGGAGGGAACGCCCATGCGCGCCCGCTCCGGTCCCACCGTGGAGCACCGCGTCCTGGCGGTCCGCCTCCGCCTGCTGCGGGAGCGCGCCGGGGTCGGCCTGCGGACCGCCGCCGAGGCGCTGGACGCCCACCCCGCGACCGTCCGGCGCATCGAGCGGGCCGAGACGGCGCTGGACGCCCGGCAGGTCGCCGAGCTGCTGCGCCGCTACGGAGTGCCGCCCGCCGACGCCGAGTCGCTCCTGGCCAAGATCGCCGCGGCCAACCTGCCCGGCTGGTGGCACCGCTGGCGTGACGTGCTGGACGGCCGGCAGCAGGACGTCATCGGCGTGGAGTCCTCCGCGAGCGTCGTGCGGACCTGGCACCCCGCGCTCGTGCCCGAACTGCTGCGCACCCCCGCCTACGCCGCCGCGCTCCACCGCATCCAGCACCCCGAGGACACCCCCGCCCTGCGGGAGCGCCGGATCGAGCTGCTGACGGAGCGCCGCCGCAGGTTGCGCGAGCGCGGGGCCGACCTGTGGGCCCTCCTCCCGGCCGCCGCCCTGCACACGCGGGTCGGCGACCGGGCGACGATGGACGGCCAGCGGGCGGCGCTGGCCGAGGCGATGGAGGAGCGGCACGTCACCGTCCAGGTGGTGCCCCTGGACCACCCGCCGCACCCCCTGACCGGCGTGCCGGCCCTGCACCTGCTGCGGGTGCCCGTGCCCGAGATCGGGGACCGGGCCGTCCTGGAGGCGCCGGGCGTCCGGCTCGACGTCGTCGACGACCCGGAGGCGGTGACGGCCCACCGCGTCCGGATGGACGCCGCGTGCGCCGCCGCGCCCCGCCCCGGAACTCCGCTGCCCGAGTGACCCGGCCCCCGGCGGAGCACGCTCGGCCGCCGCCGGGATGCGGCGGGAGGCGCCCCCGTACAGCGTGGGGGAGTGGTGGAGTCGCGCAGGGCCCGGTGCATCCCGGTGGCGGTCGTCGTGCTGGCCGTCGTCCTGGACCTGGTCACCCCGGCGGACGTGGCCTCCGCGCCGCTGCTGATGACCGCCCCCGTCGCCGCGGGGCCGCTGCTGCGGGTGCGGGGCATCATCGCGGTCGGCGTCCTGGCCATGGCCGTCCACGCGGGGCTCGCCTGGAGGGACGGCGTCTTCGGATGGCAGTGGGGCGTCGCCAACCAGCTCACCCTGGTGGCCGTGACGGTCCTGGCCGTCCTCATCCACCGCACGCTGGAGGGCAGGGACGCCAGCACCCGGCGCGCCCGCCAGGTGGCGGCCGTGGCCCAGAGCGCCGTCCTGCCGCGCCCCCCGACCCGCATCGGCGGGCTCGGCATCGCCGCCCGGTACGTCCCCGCCGAGGACGAGGCGATGATCGGCGGCGACCTCTACGTCGTCCAGGACACCCCGCACGGGGTGCGGGTGATGGTCGGCGACGTGCGCGGCAAGGGACTCGGCGCGGTGAGCGCCGTCTGCGCGGACCTGGGGGCCTTCCGGTACGCGGCGGACGAGACGGAGGACCTGCCCGGCCTCGTCGACGCGCTGGAGAGGGCCCTCCTGCGCGAGGGCGACCGGCGCGGCGGCCAGGAGCAGGCGGAGGGGTTCACGACGGCGCTGATCGCCGAGTTCGCCGACGACCTCGCCACCGTGCGGATCGTCAACCGGGGGCATCCGCCGCCGGTGCTGCTGGACGCCGGCGGGCGGGCCACCGTCCTCGAACCGTCCGAAGAGGCGCCGCCGCTCGGCATGAGGGCCCTGGGGGCCTGGCCGTCCCCGGTGGACGCGTTCGCCTTCCCGCCCGGCGCCACCCTCGTCTGCTACACCGACGGGGTCACCGAGGCCCGCGACGAGGCCGGGGTCTTCTACGACGCGGCCGCGCGCCTGCCCCTGCTCGTGGGCCGCCGGGCGCTGCCCGACGACCCGGCGGCCCCGGCGCGGATCCTCCGGCTGCTGACCGAGGACGTCGAACGGCACACCGGCGGCCGCATCCAGGACGACCAGGCGCTCCTGGCCCTGCACCGGCTCCGGGCCCCGCCTCCCGCGTGACGGCGGTGCCGCGCCCGTCCGGGCGGCTCAGCGCACCGCTTCGGAGCGGTGCTTTGCCGGGGCGCCGCCCTTGCGGCCCGTACGGATCCCGGCGTCCGCGGCGGCCGCGTGCAGGGACCGCAGGGCGACCAGCAGGAGGCCGATGTCGTCGAGGTAGACCGGGTCCGGCAGCAGGTCCACCGGGGAGGCGGTGTAGATCAGGGCCGCCCAGACCAGCGCCTTGTCGCGCACCGGGATCCCCGCGTCGACCAGCAGTCTCCTGGCCCTCACGACGCGTACCAGCAGTACGGCGGCGAGGACCAGGGTGATCAGTGCGGCCAGGGCGCCGAGCACGAGCCAAGCGGTGGTGTCCACGGCTCACCCTCTCCCCACTCGCTCCCGGATCGCGGAAGGCGCCGGTGCGCCACCGCGGCGCGTCCCCGGACGGCGGTCGCGGTACGGGGCCAAAGGCCGCGCCGCGCCCCCGTACATCAGGCCGCTCCGCGGCCCGGCGTCTCCGCGCGGCGGCGGCTGCGGCGCTTGAGCGCGCGTCGTTCGTTCTCGGACAGCCCGCCCCAGACGCCGGAGTCCTGCCGGTTCTCCAGGGCCCACTCCAGGCAGGCGGCCTGCACGGGGCAGGTCCGGCAGACGGCCTTGGCCTCCGCGGCCTGCACGAGGGCCGGGCCGGTGGTCCCGATGGGGAAGAAGAGGTCGGGGTCCTCATCGCGGCAGGCCGCGTGCAGGCGCCAGTTGTCCATGCTGCTCACTGCTGCTCACTCCCGATGTCGTCGGATCGTCGGCGGATGCCGTACGTGTCTTCTGCGGGTGACCGACGATGGACGCCTCAAACCCGTACGGCGGCGCTGTCCGGGACGCGCGCCCCCGGAGCGGGGCGTCGGCAGCCCCCGACCGGCGCGGCCGCGGGCGCGCCCCTGCCCCGGACCGGCGGGTTCCCGGTCCGGGGCAGGGGCGGGGGCCTCAGTGGGCCAGGGTCGCCAGGATGCTCTTCCCGCCGTCGGGGGCGCGGGCGATCCGCACCTCCTGGGCCAGCCGCTGGACCAGGGGCCAGCCGAATCCGCCGGTGCGGCCGGTCAGGTCGGGGGTCCGGCCCCGCGGGTGCGCCGGGCTCGGGTCGGTGACCCGGACGTGGACGCCGGTGCGGTCGGCGGTGAGGCGCAGGGCGGTGACCGCACCGGCGTGCCGGACGGCGTTGGTGACCAGCTCCGAGACGAGGAGCAGCAGGTTCTGGACCACGTGCGCGGCCGGGGCGGGGTGCAACCGCGCGACGAAGGCGGTGACGGCGTCCCGTGCGTCCGCGGCCCTCTCGGGCCGGCAGACGTAGTCGGTGCGCGCGTCGCCGTCCGGCGGAAGCGTCATCAGAATGCTGTCGTCCATGGTGTTCACCCCGTCGCGTATGCCGTGTCACTGCTGTGCGCATACCCCCGCACCGGCGTTCCATGAGCCTGGGACGGGAGCGGGCGGGAGGCGGCCGGAGGGACGGTCCGCGCGGCCGGCGCCGCCCGTGGAATGCCCTGTCGCGCGGGGGTGTTGGCCCGATCATGACCTTCTCCGTTGACGTGACCGTGCGCGGCTACGAACTCGACACCCAGGGCCATCTCAACCAGGCCGTCTACCTCCAGTACGCGGAGCACGCCCGCTGGGAGATGCTGCGGGCCGCCGGGCTTCCCCAGGAGAGGCTGCTGGCCGACGGGGTCGGCCCGGTGCAACTGGAGGCGACCGTCAAGTACCGCCGCGAGCTGCGCGGCGGTGAGCGGGTGCGCGTCACCTGCCGGTTCCACTACGGCACGGGCAAGACCTTCACCATGGAGCAGCGGATCATCAAGGAGGACGGCACGGTGGCCGCGGAGATCACGGGGGTGGCCGGCATCCTCGACCTGGCCGAGCGCCGCCTCGTCCCCGACCCGCACCACCGCCTGGCCGCCCTGGCCGGCGACCCCGATCTGCTCACCGGCTGACCCCGGCCGCCGCCCGTACGCGCCCCCGGCCCGAGCGCCCGTGTTCGCCGGGGGCCGGGGCCGGGGGACGACCGTACGGGCCGCCGCCGACCCCGCGGCCGCCGGGCGTACCGCGGGAGTGCGGCCCACCGGCTCCGAGCGCTCGGCGGGCCGCCCGTAGAGTGGGGCGATGCGTGCCCCGTCCACCGCGTCCGGCCCCCCTCTCCCCGCGGCCCCTCCCACGACCAGGGAGACCCGTTCGCTGCCCGCCCTCGCGCCCGGTGCGGTGGACACCCCCTTCGTCATCCAGGGATACGACGAGATCGTCCCCCACGACACCGAATGGGACGCGCACTCCCACCCGTTCCACGAACTGCTGTGGAACGAACGCGGCGCCTCCACGGCGAAGGCGGGCGAACGGATCTGGACCATCACCCCCGCACTGGGGCTCTGGATGCCCGCCGGCGCCCTGCACTCCGGATCGGCGAGCGCCGGAACGTGGTTCCGCGCGAGCTTCTTCGGCTTCCGCACCACCGCCTCCATCTCCGACACCCCGGTGTCCGTCGAGATCACCCCGCTGCTGCGCCTGCTGCTGGAGCGGCTCGGCGACGCGGACCTCGCCCCCTCCTCGCGGGTCGCGACCGAGGCGCTGGTCCTCGACGTCCTCGCGCCCTCGCCCCGCGAACTGCTCGTCCGCATCCCCGCGTCCGACCTGCTGCGCCCGGTCGCCGACGCGGTGCGCGCCGACCCCGCCGACCCGCGGACGCTGGCGGACTGGGCGTCCGTGCTCGGCGTCAGCACCCGCACGGTCACCCGCGCGTTCACCGCCGAGACCGGGACGAGTTTCGCCCGCTGGGTGGCGGCGGTCCGCGCCCAGCACGCGATCGACCTGCTGAGCCGGGGCCAGGACGTGGAGACCGTGGCCGGACAGGTCGGCTACCGCTCGGCGAGCGCGTTCGGCGCCGCCTTCCGGCGCACCACCGGGATGACCCCCGGAGCCTTCCGGCCCCGGTGAATCCGAGCGTCCGCGCCGTACCCGCCCGCTGATCGGAAGTTGGTGTTCCGAAGAGGGGGCGTCATGTCCCGATCGCGACAACAGGTGTCCCGAACGGTTGATTGCGCCAGGTGATCGCTTCTCCTAAAGTACAAAGGCAAGCCTTACCTAAGTGCTTGTGCGCGTACCGCACACCCTCCAACGACGGCGCCCGTCGCCTCCGGACATGCGGGAAGCGGAACCCCGACATCCGGAAAGCCGGGTACACACCCATGTCCTCACGCCCCCTCCGCCTGCTGGTCGCGGCCACCGCACTCGCCGGCCTCACCGCCTGCGGCACGTCCACCGACGCCGCCGACACGGACGAGCGAAACCGTTCCGGCGGGTTCCCCATGACCGTCGAGCACGCGCTCGGCACGACCTCCATCCCGGCCGAGCCGAAGCGCGTCGCCACCGTCAACTGGGCCAACCACGAAGTGCCCCTGGCGCTCGGCGTCGTGCCGGTCGGCATGGCCGCGGCCGACTTCGGCGACGACGACGGGGACGGCGTGCTGCCCTGGGTGGAGAAGCGGCTCGACGAGCTGAAGGCCGACACCCCGGTGCTGTTCGACGAGACCGACGGCATCGACTTCGAGGCCGTCGCGGACACCAAGCCCGACGTCATCCTGGCCGCCTACTCGGGCCTGACCCGCAAGGACTACGACACGCTCAGCGAGATCGCCCCCGTCGTCGCCTACCCGGACGCGGCCTGGGCGACCCCGTGGCGCGAGATCGTCCGGACGAACAGCAAGGCGATCGGCCTCGCCGAGGAGGGCGAGAAGCTGATCGGACGGCTCGACCGGGACATCGCCAGGACCGCCGCCAAGTACCCGCAGCTCAAGGGCAAGTCGGCGATGTTCATGACGCACGTCGACCCCAACGACGTCAGCCAGGTCGGCTTCTACACCACCCACGACACCCGGACGCAGTTCTTCCGCGACCTCGGCATGACCATCCCCGAGAGCGTCGCCAAGGCGTCCGAGGGAACGGACAAGTTCTCCCTCACCCAGAGCGCCGAGCAGATCGACGCCTTCGACGACGTCGACATCATCACCGGCTACGGCGACGAGACGGGCGACCTGCTCAGGAAGATCAAGGGGGACCCGCTGCTGTCCAAGATCCCGGCGGTCGAGCGCGGCTCCATCCACCTCCTGCCCGGCAGCGCCCCGCTGGCCACCGCGGCCAACCCGACGCCGCTGTCGATCGGTTACGTGCTGGACGACTACGCCGCCGCCCTCGCCAAGGCCGCGGACAAGGTCACGTGACCGCGGTCGCGCCCCGCGCCCCGCTGGCCGCCGCGCCCCGGCGGCCGGCGGGCGTGCGCCTGCTCTGGCTCCTCCTCGCGCTGCTCGTCCTGGCCGCGGCCATGGCCGCCTCCGTGGCGTTCGGCTCCCGCGACGTCCCCTGGTCCGACGTCCAGGCGGCGCTCGGCGGCGCGGACGACACCCTGGGCCGGGCGGCGGCGGCGAAGCGCATCCCCCGTACGGTCCTCGCCGTCGTCATCGGCGCGGCCCTCGCCCTCGCGGGCGCCGTGATGCAGGGGGTGACCCGCAACCCGCTGGCCGACCCCGGCGTCCTCGGCGTCAACATGGGCGCTTCGCTGGCCGTCGTCACGGCGGTCGCCTTCTTCGGGCTGACGGCGCCGACCGGATACGTCTGGGTCGCCATCGCGGGCGCCGCCTGCTCGGCCCTGTTCGTCCACACGGTCGGAGCCCTCGGCAGAGGAGGGGCCACCCCCCTCAAACTGGCGCTCGCCGGAGCCGCCACGTCGGCGGCGCTCGCCTCCCTCGTCAGCGCGGTCGTCCTGCCGCGCAACGACATCGCCGGCAGCTTCAAGCTCTGGCAGATCGGCGGCGTCGGCGGCGCCTCCTTCGAACGCATCGGACAGGTGCTGCCCTTCCTCGCGGTGGGCTTCGCCCTCTGCCTGCTGTCCGCGCGCGCCCTGAACTCGCTCGCGCTGGGCGACGAACTCGCCGCGGGCCTCGGCGAACGCGTCGCCCTCGTCCGGACGGTGGCCGCGCTCGGAGCGGTCCTGCTCTGCGGGGCGTCCACCGCGGCCGCCGGGCCGATCGGCTTCGTCGGCCTCGTCGTCCCGCACGCCTGCCGCCTGCTCGTCGGCGTGGACCACCGCTGGCTCCTGCCGCTCTCGGCGGTGCTCGGCGCGGTGCTCCTCACCGCCGCCGACGTCCTCGGCCGGATCGTCGCGCGCCCCGCCGAGATCGACGTCGGCATCCTGACCGCGCTGATCGGGGCCCCGTTCTTCATCCACATCGTCCGCCGACAGAAGGTACGCGACCTGTGAGCGCCCCCGTCCTCGTGCCCCCCGCGTCCGTCGGGGCCGCCACCCGCCGCCGGGTGCGCGCGACCCGGCGCCGCCGCCGCGCCGTCCTCGCGCTGGCGCTCCTCGTCGCCGCCGCGGCCGCCCTCTCCCTGATGGCGGGCCGGACCTTCTACCCGCCCGGCGACGTGCTCCGGGTGGTCCTCGGGGAGCAGGTCCCCGGAGCCTCCTTCACCGTGGGGCGGCTGCGGCTGCCGCGCACCGCCCTCGCCGTGGTCGCCGGCTTCAGCTTCGGCCTGGCCGGCGTCACCTTCCAGACGATGCTCCGCAACCCGCTCGCCAGCCCCGACGTCATCGGCATCAGCTCCGGCGCGAGCGCCGCCGCCGCCGTCGCCATCGTCACCCTCTCCCTCGGGGAGGTGGGGGTCTCCGTCCTGGCCATCGCCGCGGGCCTCGGCGTCGCCCTGCTGGTGTACCTACTGGCGTTCCGGGACGGCGTCGTCGGCACCCGGCTCATCCTGATCGGCATCGGAATCTCCGCCATGCTCGACGGCGTCACCTCCTACGTCCTGTCCCAGGCCGCCGCCTGGGACTTCCAGGAGGCGATGCGCTGGCTGACCGGCAGCCTCAACGGCGCGACCTGGGACCAGACGGTCCCCGTGCTCGTCGCGGCGGCGCTGCTCACCCCGCTGCTGCTCGCCCGGGCCCGCGACCTCTCCGCGATGCAGCTCGGCGACGACACCGCCTCCGCCCTCGGCGTACGCGTCGAACGCACCCGCGTCACGGTGATCGTCGCCGCCGTCGGGCTGATCGCCTTCGCCACGGCCGCGGCGGGCCCGATCGCGTTCGTGGCGTTCCTCTCCGGCCCCATCGCGGCCCGGATCGTCACGGCGGGCGGCTCGATGCTGGTGCCCGCCGGGCTCGTCGGCGCGCTGCTCGTCCTCGTCGCCGACTTCTGCGGCCAGTTCGCCTTCGGGGAGCGCTACCCGGTCGGCGTCGTCACCGGCGCCCTCGGGGCCCCCTACCTCGTCTACCTGATCATCCGCACCAACCGGGCGGGAGGCTCGCTATGACCACGAACCACCGACTGACCGCCGAAGGGCTCACCCTCGGCTACGGCGACCGCACCGTCGTCGACTCCCTCGACCTGGCCGTGCCGCCCGGCCGCATCACGGTGATCGTCGGCGCCAACGCCTGCGGCAAGTCCACCCTGCTGCGCTCGATGTCCCGGCTCCTCGCCCCCCGCGCGGGCCGCGTCGTCCTCGACGGGAAGGACGTGCACCGCCTCCCCGCCAAGGAACTGGCCCGCACCCTGGGCCTGCTGCCGCAGTCGCCCGTGGCGCCCGAGGGCATCACCGTCTCCGACCTCGTCGGCCGCGGCCGCCACCCGCACCAGAGGCTCTTCTCCCGCTGGAACGAGCAGGACGACGCCGCCGTGGCCGCGGCACTGGAGGCCACGCACACCGAAGCGCTCGCCGAACGCGCCGTGGACGAACTCTCCGGCGGCCAGCGCCAGCGGGTGTGGATCGCCATGGCCCTGGCCCAGCAGACCGACCTGCTGCTGCTCGACGAGCCGACCACCTTCCTCGACGCCAGCCACCAGATCGAGGTCCTCGACCTCCTGACCGACCTCAACCGGTCGCGTTCCACCACCATCGTGATGGTGCTGCACGACCTCAACCTCGCGGCCCGGTACGCGGACCACCTGATCGCCCTGGCCGACGGCCGGGTCCACGCGGCCGGGGCCCCCGCCGACGTGCTCACGCGGGAGGCCGTGCGCGCCGTGTTCGGCCTCGACAGCCGCGTCGTCGAGGACCCCGTCTCGGGCCGCCCCCTCATGCTGCCGATCGGCCGGCACCACGTGCGGGAGCCGGCCGGCGCCGCACCGGCCGAGGGACGGGGCGACGGTGCGGCTCAGGAGCCCAGCAGCCCCGAGCCGTACCAGTCCGCCTCGTCGGCGACCCCCGGCAGCACCAGGAAGTAGCCGCCGCCCGTCGTGGTGCTGAAGTCCGCGAACCGCTCGCCCTCCAACCGCTTCTGCACGGTGGCGAACTGCCGGGCGATGTCCTTCTGGTAGCAGCAGAAGACCAGCCCCACGTCGAGCGTGGCGTCCGCCGCGAGGCCCCGGTCGATGTTGTAGCTCCGGCGCAGCAGGATCGAGTCCTCGGTCGCGGCGGTACGCGGGTTGGCCCGGCGGATGTGCGAGTCCAACGGGATCACCAGACCCTCCGGGTCCCGCGCGTAGTCCGGCAGGTCGCTCTCCTCGCGCCCGCCGAGCGGCGCGCCGGTCGCCTTGTGCCGGCCGAAGATCCGCTCCTGCTCGGGCGTCGGGACCCGGTCCCACGCCTCGGCGCGCAGCCGGATGGTCCGGATCACCTGGTAGGTCCCGCCCCGAGCCCAGGCCGGCCCCTCCGGACCCACCCAGACCAGCCGGTCCATCTCCCGCGCCGAGGTGGTGTCCGGGTGCGCGATGCCGTCCTTGAAGCCGACGAACGTCCGCGGAGCGCCCTCGGGGCGCGGCGGGTTGAGGAAGCCGTCGATCCGCCAGCGCGTCCGGAGCATCCCCGCCGTCTCCCGCGCCAGGTCCCGCACCACGTGCAGCACGGCGTCCGGATGCATCGCGCAGACCTGCACGGAGAGGTCGCCGTGGCAGCTCTCCTCCTCGACGCGGTCGCCGGGGAACTCGGGCATACACGTGAGGCCGGGCGGCCGCGAACCGGCCAGTCCGTACCGCTCGTCGAAGAGCGAGGCCCCCACGCCCACGGTGATGGTGAGGAGGTCGTGCGGCCCCTCCACCGCCCCCACGTCCGGGTCCTCCGGCGTCACCCCCGCCGTCAGGGTGCGGCACCGCACGGTCACCTTCTTCAGGAGCCGGACCAGCTCGGCCCGGTCGCGCACCAGCACGTCGAAGGCGGCGAAGCCGGCGAAGGGCTGCTGCGGCGTGAGGATCCCGGCCTGGTGCGCCCCGTGGAACGGCACCCGGCCGTCGGTCCCGTCCGCCCCGCGCCCCGCCGCCGGCGCGCCGGCGGCGGGAGCCGCCGGGAGCGCTCCGGCCAGCCCGGCGGAGCCCACGAGACCCGCCGCTCCGCGCACGAAGCCGCGGCGATGGGGACGCAGGTACTGCCGGTGGTCACTTTCCGTCATGGTCGTGTCCTTTCCCCGTCGTGGGTGATCTGCTCTGCCTCCTTCACCCATACCGCGCCGAACACCCGTTCAGCGCGGTTTCCTTCGTGCGGGGCGGACGGCTGGGCCCATCGGCCCCCACCACCGGGGCGTCTCCCCCCTCTAATCGGCTGACTGCGGAGGGTGAGTGACATGTTTCGGGGTTCCGCGGGGGACACAGGGGAGGTCTGGTCTCGGGCCCGGATCAGATCCGGCACGCCCCCATCCCTCGACACGGCCATGGGAGAACCTCGGTGGAGAACACCTCCGTGCAGAAAACGGAATCCGTCCGGAGCTGCCCGTTCGACTACGCGCAGCAGTTGGAGTTCGACCCCCAGCTCAAGCAGTTGCTGACCGAGGAGCCGGTGTCCCGCATCCGTATGCCGTACGGAGAGGGCGAGGCGTGGCTCGTCACCCGCTACGAGGACGTCCGGACGGTGACCACCGACCGGCGCTTCAGCCGGAGCGCCGTCCTGGGCCGCGACTTCCCCCGGATGACGCCGGAGCCGATCGTCCAGGCGGAGTCCATCAACCTCATGGACCCGCCCGACAGCAGCCGGCTGCGCAGTCTGGTGGCCAAGAGCTTCACCGCGCGCCGCGTCGAGCAGATGCGGGAGGGCACCCAGCGCGTCGTGGACCGGCTGCTGGACGAGATGGAGGCCGCGGGGCCCCCGGCCGACTTCGTGGCCCGCGTCTCCGCGCCGCTGCCGCTGATCACCATCTGCGAGGCGCTCGACATCCCCGAGCCGGACCGTCCCTGGCTCCGCGCCCACGCCATGACGATGATGAGCATCGGGGCCGCCGGGAAGCAGGACGCCGTGCGAGCCAAGGCCGAACTGCGGGCCTACTTCGCCGAGCTGACCGCCGAACGGCGGCGCTCGCCGGGCGAGGACCTCATCAGCACCCTGGCCACCGCGCGGGACGGCGCGGAACTGCTCGACGACGACGAACTGACCGTCATGGCGATGGTCCTGCTCATCACCGGCCAGGACACCACCACCTACGAGCTGGGCAACATCGCCTACACCCTGCTGACCCGCCCGGAGCTGCTGCGGAGCCTGCGGGAGGACCCCCAGCGGCTGCCGCGCACCCTGGAGGAGCTGCTGCGCCACATCCCCTTCCGCAAGGGCGTCGGCATCCCGCGCATCGCCACCGAGGACGTGGAGCTCGGCGGCGTCCTCATCAAGGCCGGCGACGTGGTGCACGTGTCCTACCTGACGGCCAACCGGGACGCCGCCAAGTTCGAGCGCCCCGACGAGCTCGACCCCGACCGGCCGTCCATCCCGCACATGACGTTCGGCTGGGGCGCCCACCACTGCCTGGGCGCACCGCTCGCCACCATGGAACTGGAAGTGGCCTTCTCCACGCTGCTGGCCCGCTTCCCGGCCCTGCGTCTCGACGTGCCGCCCGAGGACGTCCCCTGGAACACGACGTCCATCTGGCGTTATCCGCTCGCCCTGCCCGTCACCTGGTGACGAGAGCCTCCGCTTCAGAGAACGAGGAGAACCCATGGCGACCCTGTGCCGACCGGCCATCGCTGTGCCCGAGCACGTCATCACGATGCAGCAGACCTTGGACCTGGCACGGGAGACCCACGCCGGGCACCCGCAGCGCGACCTCGTCCTGAGGCTCATCCAGAACACCGGAGTGCAGACCCGCCACCTCGTGCAGCCCATCGAGGAGACCCTCGCCCACCCCGGCTTCGAGGTGCGCAACCTGCTGTACGAGGCCGAGGCCAAGGCGCGGGTCCCCGGCGTCGTCCGGCAGGCCCTCGCCCACGCCGCGACCGAGCCGGCCGAGATCGACCTGATCGTCTACGTCTCCTGCACGGGCTTCATGATGCCCTCGCTGACGGCCTGGATCATCAACACCATGGGCTTCCGCTCCGAGACCCGCCAACTGCCCATCGCCCAGCTCGGCTGCGCCGCGGGGGGCGCGGCGATCAACCGGGCGCACGACTTCTGCCTGGCCTATCCGGACGCCAACGTCCTCATCGTCTCCTGCGAGTTCTGCTCCCTGTGCTACCAGCCCACCGACATCGGGGTCGGCTCCCTGCTCTCCAACGGACTGTTCGGGGACGCCCTCTCCGCGGCCGTCGTCCGGGGGCGCGGCGGCACCGGGATGCTGCTGGAGCGCAACGGCTCCCACCTGGTGCCCGACACCGAGGACTGGATCTCCTACGCGGTGCGCGACACCGGTTTCCACTTCATGCTCGACAAGCGGGTCCCCGGCACCATGGAGATGCTGGCCCCGGTGCTCCAGGACCTGGTCGACCTCCACGGCTGGTCCGTGCAGGCCATGGACTTCTTCATCATCCACGCGGGCGGGCCCCGCATCCTGGACGACCTCTGCCGCTTCCTGAAACTGCCGCCCGAGATGTTCCGCTACAGCCGCGCCACGCTCACCGAACGGGGCAACATCGCCAGCTCCGTCGTCTTCGACGCACTGGCGCGGCTCTTCGACGACGGGGGACCGGACGAGGCCGCCCAGGGCCTGATCGCCGGGTTCGGACCCGGCATCACCGCCGAGGCCGCCGTCGGCACCTGGTCCACCCACGACGAACGCCCCGGCGCCGGAGGCGGAGTCGACGAGTCGGCGCTGGTCCCGAGCGCCGCGCTGTCCGGCTGAACCCCCCGGCGCCCCGCCGGGCGGGACGAAGCAGCCCATGTCCGCGTTGTGCGGGCGCGCCCGCCGTGTGCACGCATCCCACCTTCGAGGAGTACGTATGCGCCTGCCCGCCCGTTGGGCCGCGGCCGCCCTGCTGCTGATCGTCCCGCTGACCGGCGCCCCCGCCCCGGCCGCCGCCGACACCGGGCCGGAGGGGGTCCCGGTGGAGCGCTCCGCCCGCGCCGTGCCGGGGCAGTACATCGTCACCCTGGAGCCCGGAACCTCCCCGGACGCGGTCCTGCGCGCGTTCGGGCTCCGGCCCCTGCACACGTACGGGAACGCGCTGCGCGGCTTCGCGGCCACGCTCACCGACGCCGAGCTGGCGGCGGTGCGGACCACCCCCGGCGTGCTCGCCGTCGAGGAGAACGCCGAGGTCGCCGTCCCCCGGCCCGCCGCCGGAGCGCTGCGCGCCCCCGCGGGGGGCTGGGGCCTCGACCGCATCGACCAGCGCACCCTGCCGCTGGACGGCGACTTCACCACCAGGACCACCGGCGAGGGCGTGCGGATCTACGTCGTCGACACCGGGATCGAGGCCGCGCACGCCGAGTTCGGCGGCCGGGTCGTGCAGGGCCGCGACTTCGTCGGGGACGGCCGCGACGGCGGCGACTGCAACGGACACGGCACGCACGTCGCGGGCATCGCCGGCGGCGCCTCCTCGGGCGTGGCCGAGGACGCGACGCTGGTCAACGTGCGGGTCCTGGACTGCGAGGGCAGCGGCACCTGGGCCGACATCCTGGCCGGCTTCGACTGGGTCGCCGAGGACGCCGCCCGCGGCGGCCCGGCCGTGCTGAACGCCTCGCTCGGCGGGGCCCGGTCCAGCGCGGTCGACGCGGCGGTCCGATCCGTCGCCGACGCCGGGGTGCTGCCGGTCGTCGCGGCCGGCAACGACGACCGCGACGCCTGCGACACCTCCCCGGCCGCCGCCGACGGCGCGGTCACGGTGGGTGCGAGCGACCGGAGCGACCAGCAGACCTCCTTCAGCAACTGGGGCCCCTGCCTGGAGCTGTACGCTCCCGGCGAGGACATCCCCTCCGCCCGCCTCGGCGGCGGCTCGGTCGAGCTGAGCGGCACCTCCATGGCCTGCCCGCACGCCGCCGGGGCAGCCGCCCTGTACCTGGAGGCCGACCCCGCGGCCCCGCCGGCCACCGTCGCGCGCCGGCTGACCGACACCGCCACCCCCGACGTACTGGCGCGGCTCGGTGAGGGCTCACCGGACCGGCTGCTGTACACGGGCGGGCTGTGACGACCCGCCCGAGCACCGGGAGGCGGAGGAAAAGCGATTGCCGCGGGTCCAAAGCCCGCGTTGGCTGGGCGCCATGGCAGAACTGCGCACCGACCGCCTCCTCCTCCGCCGATGGCGGGACTCCGACCGCGGGCCCTGGGCGGCGATGAACGCCGACCCCGAGGTCCGGGAGCACCTGGGCGACCTGCTCACCCGCGAACAGAGCGACGCCTCCGCGGCCCTGTTCCAGGCCGAGTTCGACCGGCGCGGTTACGGGTGGTGGGCCGTCGAGGAGCGGGCCACGGGCGAGTTCGTCGGCTTCGCGGGCCTGGACCGGGTGGAGGACGACATGCCGTTCACCGGTGTGGAGATCGGCTGGCGGCTCGCCCGCCCCGCCTGGGGCCACGGGTACGCCACCGAGGCCGCGCTGACGGTCCTGGACCACGGCTTCGGCACGCTCGGGCTGCCCGAGGTCCTCGCCGTGACGACGGCCGCCAACCACCGTTCGCAGGCGGTGATGCGCCGGATCGGCATGACCCGGAACCCCGCGGACGACTTCGACGACCCCACCGCCCCCGCGGGACCACTGCGCCCGAACGTGGTGTACCGCATCGCCCGCGGCGCGCGGACCGGGCCCCCGGACGACGGCCGCGCCGCGCCGGAGCCGACGGCCCGGCCCCGCCACCGCCGGGCCGGGTGAGGGACGGGCCCCGCCGGTGGGATCGCGGGCCGGGCGCCGCTGCGGCACAGTGGGCCCATGGACGACCTCAACGCACTCGCCGAGGAGCACCTGGCCGCGGCCCGCGCCTCCGCGCACGGCCGCAGCGCCCACCTCCTCGTCCAGCAGCCGCCCTTGCGCCAGACGGTGATCGCCCTCACCGCGGGCACCGCGCTCGACGAGCACAACGCGCCGCCCGCCGCCTCCCTCCTCGTCCTGCACGGCACGGTCCGGCTCACGGCCGAGTCCGGCGACGCCGAACTGCCGGCCGGAGTCCTGCACCCCGTCCCGCGCGAACGGCACGGACTGCTGGCCCTCCAGGACGCGGTGGTCCTGCTCACGGCCGTCAACGACTGACCGGCCCGCGACGACGAGCCCCGCCCCGAAGCGCGCGCCCGGGAGCCGTGCCCCCGCGGGGTGTGCTTCGGCGCGCAGGAGGCAGGAGAGGATCGGTGGAGGCGGTCGCGTCCGGGAACGGACCCGGCACGCCGCCCCCGAAGTCCGCCCTCGTCCCCGGAGCGCCAGCTTGCCCACCCAGACCGCCGCAGCAGCGGAAGACACCGCCCCCGCCGCCCGCGCCGCCCCCTCGCGCCGCTGGTTCGCCGCCCTGCGCCGCACCCCGGTCTCGCTCTGGAACGACGACGTCTCCGACTGGGCCGCCGCACTGACGTACTACGCCATCCTGGCGCTGCTCCCGGCGCTCCTGGTCACCGTCTCCGTGATCCAACTGGCCGACCCCGGCGCCACCCGGACCCTGATAGCCGCCATCACGGAGTTCGCCCCCGCCGAGTCCGGCGAGGCCCTGCGCCGCCCGCTGGAGGCCGCCGCCCGGGAGCGCACCGCCGTCCAGGTGCTCGTGGCGACCGGAAGCGTGAGCGCCGTGTGGTCGGCGTGCAGCTACCTCGCGGTGTTCCGGCGGGCGATGCACGCCATGCACCACGTCCGCGACACCCGCCCGGCGCTGCGCAAGGCCCACATCATCGTCGCTTCCGCGATCGGCCTGCTCGTCCTGCTGATGACCAGCGCGTTCGCCCTCGTCCTGACCGGCCCGCTGGCCCGCTGGCTCGGCCGGCGCACCGGGCTGGCCCACGCGGGCGACGCCCTGTGGGCGACCCTGAAGTGGCCGGTCCTGCTCTGCCTCGTCGCCTGCCTGATCCTGGTCCTCTTCCGCACCGGTCCGCGCTCGGCCCGCGGCGTCCGCCGGGGGCTGCCCGGCGGGATCCTGGCCGCGTTCCTCTGGCTGTCCGCCTCGGCGGGCTTTGCGCTGTACGCCACCCGGATCGGCAGCTACAGCAGGCTCTACGGCTCCCTGGCCGGGCTCGTCGTCTTCCTGATCTGGGTCTGGTTCGCCAACCTCTCCCTGCTGGCCGGGGCGCAGTTCAACGTCGAGCTGGACCGGCAGCGCGCCGCGCCGGACGAGGACGGGAAGCAGGGCCGCGCCGCGGAGGAGGAATGAGCCGACCGGGCCCCGCGCCCGGCGCACCGTCCGACACCGGCCGTTCCGCGCCGCGGGGTCGGAGGGGTGCGGCGGCGGGGAGGTGGGCAGGTACACCCGTGCGAGGGCGGGCGACAGGTGCGCGGCACAGCGGCGGCAGAGGGGCGTGTGGACGTGACGGACCGGAGCGCGTGGAAGTTCTCCGACGACCGGGGCCGGCAGTGGGAGGCCCCCCGCAGACCGGAGCGGATGCTCGCCTACGTCCAGGCCGGGGCCACCCTGTGGGACCTCGGCGTCCGGCCGACCGGCGTGTTCGGCTCCGGCCACGACGGCCCGGAACCCGACCCGGCCAAGACCGGGACCCTGCCGCTGGAGCGGGTCGCGTACGTCGGCGCGGGCGCCGCGCTGGACCTGGAGCGGCTGCTGGCCGCCGGACCGGACCTCGTGGTGGCCGTCAGCTACGGCGGGGGCCAGGTCTACGGGCTCGCGCCGGAGGTCGTCGCGCCCCTGGAGGAGCGGGTCCCGCTCGTCGTCGTCGACGTCGGCCAGGACCGCACGTTCGGCGCGATCGGCGGCCGGTTCGCCGAACTGGCGCGCTCCCTGGGCGCCGAGGGGCGGGCCGACGCCGACCGTGAGCTGGACGCCGCCCGCGACCGGCTGCGCGCGGTCGCCGCCGCGTCCGGCGACGCGCCCCGCGTGCTCGCCCTCTCCCCGGCGGGCCCGGACCGGGCGCACGTCGCCCGCCCCCGGATGTGGCCCGAGCTGCGCGTGCTCACCGAACTCGGCGTCCGGGTCGTGGAACCGGCACAGGGCCCCGGAGCCAACTGGTCCACGCTCGACCGGGCCGACGCCTTCGCGCTGCGCCCCGAGGTGGTCCTGGCCGACGTCCGCGCCCACGCCGGGCCGTTCGACGCGTTGCGGGGGAGCACCGGCCCCGCCGCCCCGGTCGTCCCGTGGAACCCGGAGCCCCTCTACGGCCCCCGCGACCACGCCCGTTTCCTGAGCCGGGTCGCGGACGCCCTGGAGGCCGCGCGGGCGCGCTGAAGGACCGTCGAGGGCCCGCCCCGAGCGCGCCCCGGCCCCGAGGCCGCGGTCGGATGGCCCGGAACGGGGGGTCGTGACGCCGGACCGGGCGGGAGCTGCCAGGCTGGGCGGGACACCCGCCGCCCGCGCCCCAGGAGACCCGCCCTCATGCCCGACCGACGTGATCTGCTGGTCATCGGCGAATGCGTCGCCGACATCGTCCGGCTGCCGGGGGAGCCCGACCGGGTCCATCCGGGCGGCAGCCCGGCCAACGTCGCGAACGGCCTGGCCCGGCTCGGCCACGACGTCACCCTGCTGACCCAGCTCGGCCCGGACGGCCACGGGCGGCTGATCCGGGACCACCTGGCCGCCGCCGGGGTCGAGGTCCGCACCGACGCCTCGACCGGCCCCACCCCCACCGCCGCCGTCACCCTCGACGCCGCCGGGCACGCGACGTACGCCTTCGAGATCGGCTGGAGCCTGGGCCCGGTCGCGCTCGACCGGGCCCCGCGCCATGTGCACACCGGCTCCGTCGCCGCGGTGCTGAAGCCCGGAGCGGCGACCGTGCTGGCCGACGTCGAGTCGCTGCGGGCGGACGCCACCGTCAGCTACGACCCCAACGTGCGGCCCGAGTTGATGGGCGAGCGCGCCCCCGCCGTGGCCGGCGTCGAGCGGTGCGTCGCGCTGAGCGACGTGGTCAAGGCCAGCGACGAGGACCTGGCCTGGCTCTATCCGGACGAGGAGCCGGAACGCGTCGCGGCGCGGTGGCTCGCCGCCGGTCCCGCGCTCGTCCTGGTCACCCGAGGCGGCGCGGGCGCGTTCGCGGTGTTCGACGGCGGCCGCGCCGACGCCGAGGCGCTGCCCGTCCCCGTCGCCGACACCGTCGGTGCGGGCGACGCGTTCATGTCCGGCACGCTGCACGCCCTGGACCGGCACGGCCTGCTCGGCCCGACAGGCCGGGCCCGGCTGCGCGGACGCCGCCCCGAGGCGGTCGCCGACGTCCTGCGGTACGCGGTCGCCTCCGCCGCCGTCACGGTCGGCCGGGCGGGTGCCGCCCCGCCCGACGAGGCCGAGCTGGGGGAGGCGCTCGCCCGTATCTGACGCTCCATCACGACCCGTTCGGCGGTGCCGAACGCACCCTCGTCCGGCGCGGGGCCGTTCGTCAACCGGTCGCAGTACGGCAACGGGATGCGGGGCAGCGGTGGCGAGGATACGTACGGACGGCGGCACGGAACCGGGGGCGCGCGCCGCCTTGCCGGCCGCGGGGCGCACGGCGGTGCTGGAGCGCGTGGCGGGCTGGGTGCCCGGAGACCCGGTCGGCAACGAACGGCTCCCCGCCCACTGGGACGTGGACGACGCCTGGGTGCGCAGCCGCACCGGCATCGGCAGCCGGCACCGCGCCGGGCCGGGCGTCGCCACCGGCGACCTCGCCTTCGAGGCGGCCTCGCGGCTGCTGGCCGGAGCCCCGGCGGCCGGACCGGTCGACGCGGTGCTCCTGGCCACCGCCACCCCGGACCACCCCTGCCCCGCGACCGCGCCCGCGCTCGCGGCCCGGCTCGGGCTCGGCCCTGTGCCGGCGCTGGACATCGCCGCCGTGTGCAGCGGCTTCGTCTACGGGCTGGCCGTCTGCCACGGGCTCGTCGCCTCCGGCCTCTACGGGCGCGTCCTGCTGGTCGGGGCCGACGTCTACTCGACCTGGCTCGACCCGGCCGACCGCTCGGCCGGCGTCGTCTTCGGGGACGGCGCGGGCGCGGCGCTGGTGGCGGCGGGACGGCGCGGCGATCCGGGCGAACTGCTCGCGTTCGACCTGGGCAGCGACGGCGCCGGCTACGACCTGATCACCGTCCCCGGCGGCGGGGCCCGCGCCCGGGCGGACGTTCGGACGGCGTCCCCCGGCGACGCGTTCTTCCGGATGCGGGGCGGCACGGTCTACCAGCACGCCGTCGAGCGGATGACCGCTTCGTGCCGGGCGCTGCTGGACCGGGTCGGCTGGGACCCGGCCGAGGTCGACCGGTTCGTGCCGCACCAGGCCAACGCCCGCATCCTGCGCTCCGTCGCGGAGCGGGTCGGCATCGCGCCGCACCGCTGCGTCACCCACCTGGAGCGGGTCGGCAACACCGGCGCCGCCTCCATCCCGCTGGCCCTGGCCGACGCGGCGGGCCGGGGCCGGCTCCGCTCCGGCGACCGGGTGCTGATCACCGCGTTCGGCGGCGGCCTGACCTGGGGCTCGGCGGCACTGCGCTGGCCGGGGACCCCGCAGACGATGTCCACGGACCCGACGGAAGGAACAGAGCATGTCGCACCCCGCTGATCAGGGCGCCGAGACGGCGACCGGCACCGCGATCGCGGTGACGGGGGTCGGCCTGGTGACACCCGCAGGGGCGGACGAGCACAGCTTCTGGGAGGGGCTGTGCTCCGGGCGCTCCACCGCCCGGCGGTGCGAGGAACTGGCCGGTCTGCCGGTCGACTTCGCCTGCCCGGTCGACGGCATCGACCTGGACGCCGCGGTGGGCGGCCGGTCGGTGTGGCGGATGGCCCGCTTCGTGAAACTGGCCCTGGTGGCCGCCCGGCAGGCCGTCGCCGACGCCGGCCTGGATCCCGCGCGGTGGGACGGCGCACGGGTCGGGGTGGTCCTCGGCGTGGGCGTCGGAGGGGTCTCCGTGCTCGTGGACAACGCCGCGAGGCTGGCCGCGTCGGGGCCCGAGGCGGTCTCCCCGCTGCTCGTCCCCATGATGATCCCCAACGCGGCGGCGGGCGAGGTCGCCATCGCGCTGAAGGCGGGCGGCCCGAGCCTCGCGCCCGCCACCGCCTGCGCGTCGGGGGCCACCGCCGTCGCGGTCGCCCGCGACCTGCTGCTCGGCGGCGGTTGCGACATCGTGGTGGCCGGCGGCGCCGAGTCCGTGCTGACCCCGCTGGTCGTCACCGCCTTCGCCCGGATGGGCGCCCTGTCCTCCCGCACCGGCGACCCGGCGGGCGCCTCGCGGCCGTTCGCCGCCGACCGGGACGGCTTCGTCATCGGGGAGGGTGCGGCCATGCTCGTCCTGGAGCGGCCGGAGGGCGTGCGCGCCCGCGGCGGCCGGACGCGCGCGCTGCTCACCGGCGCCGGGTCCAGCACGGACGCCCACCACCCCACCGCCCCGGCCCCCGACGGCCGGGGGGCCCAGCGTGCCGTGCAGGCGGCCCTGGACCAGGCGGGCTGGTCGCCGGGGGACGTCGACCACGTCAACGCCCACGGCACCTCCACCCCGCTCAACGACGCCATGGAGACCACCCTCATCTCCCGGCTCTTCCCGCACCGGCCGCCGGTGACCGCGCCCAAGGGCGTGGTCGGGCACACCCTCGCCGCGGCGGGCGCGATCGAGGCGGTGGCCACCGTCCTGACGCTGGAGCGCTCCGTGATCCCGCCGATCGCCAACCTCGACGCGCTCCCCGACGCCTTCCCGCTCGACTGCGTGGTGAAGGAGGCCCGCCGCCGGAGGGTCGAGACGGCGGTGAGCCACTCCTTCGGCTTCGGCGGCCACAACGTCGCGCTGGCCTTCCAACGGGCCTGACACACAGGGGAGTTTCGGGACGGCGGGGGTGTCCTCGCCGTCCCGTGATCGTTACTCCGTTGTGACAGTGACCACGAACAGCCCGTCCCCGCCGCCGACGAACGATCTGCTCACCCGAGCGCTCTACGGGCCGAACTTCGGCCAGGAGCACGGGTTCTGGCGGCGGCTGCTGACAACAGAACCGTTTCGCCGCCCCGACGGCGGCACCCCCGACGAACGACTCGCCCTCTCCTACCGCCGGCTCCGCGTCCTCAACACCGCGCTCGACAGCGCGGCGCGGCTGGCCGCGGACCCCCGCGCGCTGGCCGCCCTCCACGAGTGGCTCGGGCCGGTCGACCCGACGCTGACCACCGTCGCCGGCATCCACTACAACCTCTTCCTGGGCAGCCTCCTCGACCACGAGGCCGGCACGCCGCGCGACCTGTCGGACTTCCTCGCCCTGCGCCGCGTGGGCGCCTTCCTCTGTACGGAGGTGGCGCACGGCAACGACGCGGCGGCCGTCGAGACCACCGCGACGTACGACCGCGAACGCGACGGCTTCGTCCTGCACACCCCGCACGCCGGGGCGCAGAAGTTCATGCCCAACACCAGCTCCGCCGGTGGCCCCAAGTCCGGGCTGGTGGCGGCCCGGCTGCTCGTCGACGGCGCCGACCACGGGGTCTTCCTCTTCCTCGCCCCCCTCACCGACGGCGTCCGCGCCCTGCCGGGCGTGCGGGTGCGGCGGCTGCCCGCCCGGATGGGCTCGCCGGTCGACCACTGCGCGACCTCCTTCGACCACTGCCTCGTCCCGCGCGAGGCGCTGCTCGCGGGGCAGCAGGGGCGGGTCGGCGACGACGGGCGGTTCACCAGCGAGATGGCCAACCGCAGGAGGCGGCTCCTCGCCTCCATCGGCCGGGTCACCGCGGGCCGGCTCTCGATGAGCGCCTGCGCGGTCGGCTCCGCGCGGGTCGCCCTGGCCATCGCCGTCCGGTACGCCGGACACCGGATGATCTCCGGGTCGCGCACCACGCAGCGGGTGCCGGTCTACGCGCACCGCACCCACCACGGGCCGCTGGCCGGGGCGATGGCGACCGTCTTCGCGATGAGCCTGCTGCACCGCAGGGCGCTCGACCGCTGGGAGGCGGCCCCCGCTTCCGGCCGGGAGGAGGCGGAGCGCCTGGTGGCCGTGGCCAAGGGGTGGATCACCTGGCGGGCGCGCGAGGTCATCGTCGAGTGCCGCGAGCGGTGCGGGGCCCAGGGGCTGCTGGAGAACAACGGCCTGAGCGAGCTGCTCACCGGCATCGAGGGGGTGATCACCGCCGAGGGCGACAACGTGGCCGTCCACGCCAAGGCCGCCGCGGAGATGCTGTTCGGCGCCGCCGCGCGGACGGCCGGGAAGGGCCCCGGCGAGGACGGCGGCCCCGGCGGACTCGACGACCCCGGCTTCCTGGGCGAACTGCTCGCGGCCGTCGAGGACATCTGGTTCGCCCGCGCCCGCGCCCGGATGAGCGCCGCCCCCCGGGGCGATCAGCTCGGCCGCTGGAACGCCGCCTCCGGGGCGGCGCTGCGGGGCGTCGAGGCGTACGGCTACCGGCAGGCGGGCGAGGCGTACGCGCAGGCCGCGGCCCTGCTGCCGGACGGTTCGGCGCGCCGGCGGCTGGCGGAGCTGCAACGGCTCTTCGCCCTCCAGTGGATCGACCGCAACAGCGGTGACCTGCTGGCCGCCGGACGGCTGACCGCCGATCAGGTCACGTTCCTCCCCGAGGCGGTGGAGGCGTCGATCGCCACCGTGGCCGAGCACGCCCCGGCCCTGGTGGAGTCCTTCGCGCTGCCGGAGCGGCTGCTGGCGGACTGGCCGATCGCCGGTCCCGGATACATGGACGCCTACGACGACCCCGAGGGGTCCTGGCACCGGGGCCGCAAGGCCGGGTTCCGGGCGCCCGTGTGCGGCAGCAGGCGGCGCCCGCTGCGCGAGAGGGCGGCGGCGCTCGGCACGCGCTCGGTGCTGCTCGCGTACTGGGGGACCACTTCCATGCTCGCCCGGTGGTTCGAGAAGCCGCAGGTGAGCGCTGACGAATCGGTTCGCCCGAGGGCGTAACCGCAGATTCGCCATCCCGTTACTTCGGCGGTGGGGCGCTGCGTTCCCCCCCCCGTCGGCGGTTCGCCCGGACCGCCGATGAGATGCCGACGAGAGGAAACACCGTGAAGACCATTCACCCGCGGATCATCGAGGTGCTGACCGAGACGTTCAAGGTGCCCGCTGCTGAGATCCTGCCGGAAGCCACCATGGACAGCCTGGAGATGGACTCCCTGGCGGTCGCCGAGTTCGCGGTCATCATCAAGGAGACCCTCGGGATCGACGCCGACTCCGAGAAGTTGTACAAGGATGCCACGCTGGCCGACATCTCCGCGTTCGTCGACGCGGCCGTCCGCGGCGCGGCGGACGACCGCGCTGTGCCGGTGAGCAATACCCGATGAACGGAGCCGCCATCGCCGTCACCGGCCTGGGGATGATCACCCCGGTCGGCCACACCACCGGAACCACCTGGGAAGGCGTCTGCGCCGGGCGGTCGCCCGCCCGCACCGTCCCCGAACTGGAGGGCTGCGCCGTCGACTTCGCCTGCACGGTCGCGGGCATCGACCTCGACGAGGCCGTCGGCGGCCGCACGGCCTTCCGGATGGGCCGCTACGTCAAGTTCGCCCTCCTCGCCGCCCGCGAGGCGGTGGCCGACGCCGGACTCGACCCGGCCCGCTGGGACGGCGCCCGCGTCGCCGTGGTGGTCGGGACCAGCAGCGGGGGGTCGGCCCAGCTCAGCGAGCAGGCCGTCGCCCTGGAGCGGCGGGGGCCGGAGGCCACCTCGCCCTCGGGCATCCTGCTCACCATCCCGAACATGCCGGCGGCCGAGATCGCCATCCGGATGGGGGCCACCGGCCCCAGCCTCGCCCCCTGCACCGCCTGTTCGTCCGGGGTGACCGCGCTGTCGGTGGCGCGGGACCTGCTCGCCCTCGGCCGGTGCGACATCGCGATCGCCGGGGCCACCGAGTCGATCGTGTTCCCGGTCGCCATGACCGGGCTCGCCCGCTCCGGCGCGGCGGCTGTGCGGGACGGCGACCCCGCCCGCCTCTGCCGCCCCTTCGCCGCCGACCGGGCCGGGCTGGTCATGGGGGAGGGGGCCGCGATCATGGTGCTGGAGCGGGCCGCCGACGCCCGCTCCAGAGGGGCCGCGCCCCGCGCGCTGATCGCGGGCGTCGGCGCCACCACCGACGCCCACCACCCCACCAGCCCGCACCCTTCGGGGGACGTCGCACGGGCGGCCGTGGACGCCGCGCTGCGCGACGCCGACTGGCGCGCCGAGGACGTCGACCACGTCAACGCGCACGCGACGGCCACCCCCCAGGGGGACGCGACCGAGGCCGCCCTCATCGGCCGGGCCTACCCGCACCGGCCGCCCGTCACCGCCCCCAAGGGCGTACTGGGCCACTGCATGGGCGCGGCCGGGGCCATCGAGGCCGGGCTGACGATCCTCACGCTCCAGCACGGACTCGTCCCGCCGATCGCGAACCTGGACGCCCCGGCCGCCGGGTTCGACATCGACTGCGTCACGAAGGCGCCCCGCGCGATGCCCGTACGGCGGGCCGTCAGCCACTCCTTCGGCTTCGGCGGCCAGAACGCGGTGATCGCCCTCCAGGCTCCGTGACCGGGACGGAAGCCGTCGAGCCGGTGCGGCGGGACGACCCCGCGCCGCACCGGCCCGGGGGGGGGGGGGGGGGGGGGTGTGCGGGCCCGGGTGGAGCTCGGCGGGGGGGGGGGGGGGGGGGGCGGAGC